>NZ_JASAUS010000035.1:0-68230 GCF_029953005.1 Bradyrhizobium sp. Mp27
ATAAACGTCCTGCCTGACCGGCTACTGCTGTTCAGCGGCGCTGACGGCGATCATCAGGTGGGGGAGTTTCAAGTGACCATACCCGGGGGATTTTGACCGACCCACGGGGATCCGGATGTCGTGCTCAGCATCTTCTCCACCGAGCACATGAAAGCTCGCGCAGCAGTTCGACATGTGCTGATCGATCCGAACTCGGCCAAATTCAGCGCATTGCGCTCAGTCGAGGCCGACGCGGCGCGATATGTCTGCGGCGCCGTCAACGCCAGAGACAAATCCGGCCAATCCATCGATGCCGCTTTCGTCTACACTTTGGCCGTCGACTTTGCCCGCATCGACGACGACGGCCGGATCACGCAGCTGCGCTCGGGGTTTCGGCCTTGCCCCACTGAAAATGACAAGGTCGCGCAGCAGAAGCCTGGCATGCTGTCCGTCGCGAAAACCGTTCAGCAGGTCGCTCCGCAGGCCGGCACCTCAACTGTGTCAGGTCTGACGACGCGTGCACCTGCAGCAGGTGCGACGGCGTCCGGCGGGACCATGGAACAGCAGCTCCGCGAGCTCGGCGCGCGGACTGTCCCGCCTGAATCGGCCAATGGAGCCCAGGCAACCCCGTCGGCAGGGCGCGGGACCGGCAAGGAGAGCGAGTGGCGAGCCGATCAGCCTCCTGTCGCGTGGCCCAAATTCCCTCCGGATCACCCGTTGGCAAGGTCAACCCGAAAACGGAGCCCCTCCGAAGCACTCGCCTTGGCGAAAGGCATCGAGGAACGCTGGAACCAAGCCAAGTCGTCCGGAAACGTCGCGATGCGTCCCTCGTCGGACGAGATCAAAGAGGCGTGTCGCGCATTGCTTGGGATCGATCCCGCAGACAGCGAATATCGAAACGCCTGGACAACTTTCGTGCACCTGCAAGACATCGACCGCGATGTTGCGATGAAATGAAGCGGGAGTGGCCAAAGAACTGGCCTTCCCGCCTCTGGCCCAAGGACGAATTCGTCCAGACCACTTCGATGTCAGTTTTTGGCGTAAGCCGGCGCGGCTTCTAAGAGTACACGTCCTAGGCCCGCCGCATCAGCTTGAGCGAGGCTGCAAGGCGCAAACTGCGCTTGCCGGCGAGCGCGATGCCTTCGATCTCGCCGCTCTCCGCCGTGCAGGTTCCGGAGAAGCCGATCCCGACCTCATAGCCGCCAAACACGGGGTTTTCGCCCTTCGCCGGCGTGTGCTCCTGGTTCAGCATCTCGCCCTTCCAGCGGCCGTCCGCCGAAGAATAGGAGCCGAGATAGTAGAAGAACGCATCGCCGCCGAGGATGCGGCCGTCGATCAGGAGCATCACGCCCGATAATCCGGCATCGACACCGTCAAGCGCGCGCAGGCTCATCCCATAGAGTCCGTTGGCGATGCCGCCCGGACCGACCGCACCGCTCGGAGGCAGCCCCTCGTCGTCGAGCCGGGTGAGATTGGCCCAGAATTTTGCGCCCGGCATGGTGTCCGCGCCACCCTCGAGACGGATCTGGTTGCCGGTGAGCCGCCCGCGCGCACCGATCGAGGCGATATCGGCTCCCATCAGCGGCTTGTAATTGGGATCCTCGTTGTGCCGTTCGGTGATCACCTCGGCGACGATCTCGCCGTCGCGCTCGGCATAGGTTCCAAGGTGCGCGAAGGCCGAATTGCCGCCCAGCATCTTGCCGTCGTGCAGGCACATGATGCTGCGGCCGAACGCATCGTTGACGCCGTATTCAACCTTGTAGAGTCCGTCCAGCAATTCAATAAGTCCACAAAATCAGAAAAAGAATCGCGGGCTACCTAGCACTGTCGCCGCACCGAGGCCATCCGGCTTTTCAGCGCAGGGCCGGGAGCGGAGCCCACTCGCCGAATGATGCCATCATGCCCCTGTTTTGCCCGACGGGTCAATTGATTTTTCGCCAAATACGAAATCAATAATTTCAACGACTTGGCTACTGTGCATGGGGTTGTTTTTCGACTTTTTTGTTTGCCCTGTCCGGAGCAGGTTCCTCCTTGAGGCTTCTTCGAACCCGCCGGAGCGAGCGCACGACAAAGCGGCATGAACCAGACAGAGCCTTCAGCCGAAGCGCAGCTCGTAGCGATCATTGCCAGCGCTGCAAAGCGGCCGCTGCTCGATGCAGCCTTCGAGCTCTGGTGCCGGCGCTACCGGCTAGACTCACTCGACGGACGCCCGAGCGACGAAGAGGTGCGCATCAATCGCACGCTCACGCCGGAGCAGTTCCGCGCGAAATACCGCTACGACCGCGACCACGCCCATGAGGGGCCGATGTTCGGTTATGTGAAGCGCGCCCATCCACGCGCCGATGACGCAGCAATCCGGCAGGCCATCATCACCGCGGTGAAGTTCGAAGATGCCACCTTCGAGCATTTCAACTGGAACGGCGATTTCTGGGAGTGCGTCGTGCGCGCCGTCGCGCGCGCGGCCGCTCAATATCCGGACTTTCTCGAGACGACTTATCGCGACGCCCGCAACAACGTCGCCTACTACTACAAGTGAGCTAGAAGCACAGCGTGGTGACGAGCTTGCCCTGCTTGTCCTTGATCGCATAGGGGCAGCGCAGCCGCTCCAGCGCCTTCTTGGCGTCCTCGTCGCCGAGCGCGGCAGCGCGCTCGTAATAGGCCTTTGCAGCATCTTTGTCCTTGGCGCCGCCGCGACCTTCCTGCGCGAACGCGCCCATCCGCTCCAGCGCGCCGGGGTGGTTTTGCGCCGCCGCCTTCTCGAACATCGCGCGCGCCGCGACGTCGTCCTTCTCGCCGCCGTTGCCGTTGGAGAGCATCAGGCCAAGCTGGTACTGCGCCTCCGCATTGGTCTCGGCCGCTCTGCCGAGCAGCGCGCGCGCCTGTGCAGGATCGGCCGGCGCAGCACCGCCGGCGCCGCCGAGCGCGGCAAGATTGCTGACACCACGAGGATTGCCGGCCTGAGCCGCTCGCTCGAACAGCTTTCGCGCTTGTGCTTCGTCTTTCGCAACACCGGAGCCGGTGCCGTAGGCGACGCCGAGCTCGACCATCGCCGCGCTCGAGCCCTTGTCGGCCGCCTTGCTCCAGGCGGCGATCGCCTCCGCCGTCTGCCGGTTGGCGGCATAGGCGCGGCCGAGCGCAAACATCGCCCGCCGCGACGACGGTGCGGCCTGCTTGCAGAATTTGACGGCGGTCGCAATGTCCGAGGCAGCAAGCTCCGTCACGCCCTTCACGTCGGCCGGCTTGTCGGGATCGCTGGGATCGGCGGCCAGCCGGTCGCACAGGACGAGATCGGCCGATTGGGCATGCGCCGATAACGGCGCTGCAAGCGCGAGGAGGATGGCAAGGAGACAAGTCCGCATGGGCATCACGTTGCGTCTCTGCTCCGGCAAATTCAAGGCTCGAGTCCCGATTGGCGCAGCACCGGGACGACCTCCGGCGATGCCAGATAGCGCAACAGCCGATCGGCCGCTTCGGCATGTCTGGCGTTGGCCATGCGGCCGGCGGAAAACACGGCCGGTGTCTGCAAATCGTGCGGGATCGGGCCGACGACCTCGATGCCCTCGACCTGCTTCAGCTCACTGATCTGCTGCACGGCGAGGTCAGCCTCGCCGCTGACGAGCCGCTCCGCCGTAAAGCCCTGCTCGACGATGGTGGCCTTGGCGTTGATCTCGGCTGCGATGCCCCATCGCTGGATCAACTCGGCGAAATAGACACCGCTCGCGCCCAGCCGAGAATAGGCGACGGAGCGCGCGGCGAGCAGCGACTTTCGCAATGCAGCTTCGCTGGAGATGTCGGGATGCGCCTGCCCTGCCCGCACGGCAATGCCGACGAAGGAGCGCGCCAGATCAGCCGCGCTACCTGCCGCCACGCGGCCCTCGCCGATCATCTCGTCGAGCCCCTCACGGGTAAGGATGACGAGATCGGCGGCCTCGCCGTCGCGCAGCCGTTTCAGCAATGCCAGGGTCGGCGCGAAGTCGGCATCGACGTGGATGCCGCTGGCGGCCTCGAAGGCGGAGGACAGGCTGCGCATCGCGCCCATCAGGCCGAGCGTCGAGAGCATGCGAATTTTTTCCATGGGCTATTCCTGTCGCGATCAGGCGCGGTGCATCAGCTTGAGCGCGGCGGTCAGGCGCAGGCTGCGCTTGCCGGCGAGCGCCGTTGCCTCCAGCACCGCCTGCTCCGCGTCATAGGTGCCGGAGAAACCGATTCCGACCTCGTGGCCGCCGAAGATCGGATCGTCCTTGGCCGGCGTGTGCTCCTGGTTGAGGATCTGGCCCTTCCAGCGGCCATTCGCAGCGGTGTAGCTGCCGAGATAGTAGAACGAGGCATCGCCGCCGAGGATGCGGCCGTGGTTGAACAGCATCACGCCGGTCAGGCCGCCATCGACGCCGTCGAGCATGCGCAGGTGCACCGAATAGAGCCCGTCGGCGATGCCGGCCTCGCCGACGCCGCCCGCGATCGGCACCTCGTCTTCGGTGATCGGCGTCATCACCGACTGGAAGGGCACGCCGGGCAGCTCTTTCAGTTCGCCCTTGAAGCGATAGAGATCGCCGTCCGCCCAGCCCTTCGCAAGTAAGGTCGCATCGTCGGTGCCGGCCATGGCGCGGTAGTTCGGGTCCGGGTTGTGGCGGACCGTCTTGATGACGATGTCGACGCCGGCTTCGGTTCTCTGATAGGTGCCGATATGAGCGAAGGCCGAATTGCCGCCGAGCATCTTGCCATTGCCGGCATGCATCACGCTTCGGCCGACCGCGTCGCCGAGCTGAAATCGCACCTTGTAGAAGCCTTCAAACACCAGCCGTGTCCCCGGCCCCGCGCATCCCGGGGCATTCTATCCCGGTTTCGCCGGCGATGGACAGACTTCAAGCCGGCATGGCCGGCAGACCCACAACAACGGCTGTCATCGGAACGCAAAAATCCGCCGGAGCCTCTTGGCTCCGGCGGATTGAAGACCAACCCGGACCAGCCCCCCGGCCCGGGCCGGGAGGATCTTAGGCCGCGGCCTTCTTGTCGGCCGGCACGGACGCGATCGTCTTCAGGATCTGCGAAGCGATCTGGTATGGGTCGCCCTGCGAGTTCGGACGGCGGTCTTCCAGATAGCCCTTGTAGCCGTTGTTGACGAAGGAGTGCGGAACGCGGATCGACGCGCCGCGATCGGCAACGCCGTAGCTGAACTTGTTCCACGGCGCGGTCTCGTGCTTGCCGGTCAGACGCTTGTCGTTGTCCGGGCCGTAGACGGCGATGTGGTCCATCAGGTTCTTGTCGAAGGCCGCCATCAGCGCCTCGAAATACTCCTTGCCGCCGACCGTACGCATGTATTCGGTGGAGAAGTTGGCGTGCATGCCGGAGCCGTTCCAGTCGGTGTCGCCGAGCGGCTTGCAGTGGAACTCGATGTCGATGCCATACTTCTCGGTCAGGCGCAGCATCAGGTAGCGGGCCATCCACATTTCGTCAGCGGCCTTCTTGGAGCCCTTGCCGAAGATCTGGAATTCCCACTGGCCCTTCGCGACTTCCGCGTTGATGCCTTCATGGTTGATGCCGGCAGCCAAGCAGAGGTCGAGATGCTCTTCGACGATCTTGCGGGCGACGTCGCCGACATTCGAGAAACCGACGCCGGTGTAGTACGGGCCCTGCGGCGCCGGATAGCCCGAGGCCGGGAAGCCGAGCGGACGGCCGTCCTTGTAGAAGAAGTATTCCTGCTCGAAGCCGAACCATGCGCCGGCGTCATCGAGGATGGTGGCGCGCTTGTTGGAGGCGTGCGGGGTCTTGCCATCGGGCATCATGACTTCGCACATCACGAGCACGCCGTTGGTGCGCGCGGCGTCCGGGAACACGGCGACCGGCTTCAGCACGCAATCGGAGCTGTGGCCTTCGGCCTGCTGCGTGGAGGAGCCATCGAAGCCCCAGAGCGGAAGCTGCTCGAGCGTCGGGAACGACGCGAATTCCTTGATCTGTGTTTTGCCGCGCAAGTTCGGAGTCGGCGTATATCCGTCGAGCCAAATGTACTCGAGCTTATACTTGGTCATTGAGCCTCTCTGTAGATGATGCGAAAGGTGGGGTTGAGAGCCCCCGCACGTTTGTACCCGGCCATCATCGGCCGACCCTCTACAAGCATTTTGCGTGCCAAAAGGCCGCAGCCCGGGAGGTTTTCCACAGCGGCCGGGATCGGCCTGCCGACGACAAACCGTCCCGGCGGCGTGCGTCATAGCCGCGCACCTTCGCGTGAAGCTGCATCGCAAAAATCCCGCGGAAAACGCCTGATTCTGGAGCAGCCGCACCGTTGCCGGAGGTTGCCGATGAAACGCGCATCAACGTCCAGCAATTTTCGCAAAGTCCTGCGCCCTGCCTAGCAACCTTTGGAATGGCCCAGGCGTTAGCCACCGACACGGTGCCTTACGGGGGGGCAGAGGGTCACCTGCCTACAGATTGGGCAGCAACTGATTTCCTTTTCAGCACTTTCCAATTCGGGATGCGCGGCCGATATGGGGAATCCAGTAACCACAATCGAACGAGTCGGGCGCACCATGGAGGCCAAGGCGCTTCGACCCAGGAGCAATCGCAATGATGAATAATGGTCTGAATCACGGATCTGCAACGATCTACCAATTCCCTGTCGGGGGCCGCGCGGCTCTCGCCGGACGCCGCTATGGCGACACCCGCCTTCCCGCCGATCATGCTTCGCTTCCCGCGAACGTCTCGATCTGCAGCGACAGCTGGTACCACCAGGATGCGGTCGACGAAGCAAAGCCCAAATGGGAACGCTAATGTTTGTGTTTGGTATGATACCGCCGCGCTCGCGCACGCGTCCGACGGAAGTTTGAAAAAGGGTCGAAACAACGAGGTTTCGGCCCTTTTTGATTCCTGGTGGACTTCCGGCTAGAGCGCGGGCTTTTCGATCACCGTGCAGGCCGTGACCGGCCGCTTCAGATGCTTGACCGTGGTCGCTCCGGTCTTGCCGATCCTCAGCGTGATCCCCGCCCCCGAATAGCGCGTGCCAGAAAGCGCCAGCCGTTTCTCCAGCGTGACAGGCTCGCCGTCGATCTGGAGGAAGGCGCGTTTGTCATGGTCATAAAATCCCACGATGAACTGCGTACCATCGGCACAGCGACAGGTCCGGAACGTCTGCGCGTCCGCCTGTCCCGCACCGATAATTCCGCCCGACAGCATGGTGATCGCCAAAACAATAGCCTTGTGCCGGCCCATGATTGCCCCCTGAATGCACTCAAGGACGCCGTAGTGCGTCCAGTGGAAACATAACCCAAGCTGATCTCATGCCAGATTCCCCTGCCCGCCACCTCGCCCTGCAAGGCGCCAGCAATTTTCGCGACCTCGGCGGCTACCCGACTTCGGATGGCCGCACTACGCGCTGGCGCCACATCTTCCGCTCCAACCATCTTGGCCAGCTCACGGCCGCCGACGTTGAAATCGTCCGCGCGCTGGGCGTGCGCAGCGCCTTCGATTTTCGCGGCGTCGAGGAGCGCGCGGCCGGCGTCTGCGTCGTGAACGAGATCACGGTGCATTCGCTGCCGATCGAGCCGACCGTGGTGGCCGCGCTTCGCGCCGAGCTTGCCAAGGGCAGGCTCACCGCACCGGTTGCGCTCGAGCTCATGCGGGAGTCCTACCGCAACTATGTCCGCCACAGTACGCACAGTTTTCGCGCGCTGTTCGGCCATCTCCTGGAAGACCGCGCGCCGCTGGTGATCCACTGCACCGCCGGCAAGGACCGCACCGGCTTTGCAAGCGCGCTGATCCTGCATGCGCTCGGCGTAACCGACGAGGTCATTGCCGAGGACTACCTGTTGACCAACCGACACTACAGGCGCGACACATCGAACGCTTCCGATCTTCCCGCCGACGTCCTCGATGCGATCGGCAGCGTCGAAGCCTCATATCTTGGTGCTGCCTTCGAGGCCGTCTCCAACGAATATGGCGATCTCGAAACCTACTTGCGCGACGGCCTCAAGCTCGGCAGACCGGAGCAAACCGCGCTGAAGGCGCGTTATCTGCAATCGTAAGCGGCCGTGCCGGGAGAACGACGATGCAAGGCAAGGTTCTGATCGTGACGGGCGCGCTCGGCGCACTTGGCAAGGTTGTCGCCGAGACGGCGTTGGCGCGCGGCGCGCGCGTGGCCGGCATCGATCACGCGCCCTCGCAGATGTCGGCAACGCCCGAACGCATCGAGATCGGCGGCGTCGATCTGTCCGACCCAGCACAAGCGAAGACGGCGGTCGAGGCGGCGGCAAAGCACTTCGGCAGGCTGGATGCGCTGATCAACATCGCCGGCGGCTTCGCGTTCGAGACCGTGGGCGACGGCGACATCAAGACGTGGCAGCGCATGCATGCGCTCAACGTGCTGACGGCCCTCAACACCTCGCGCGCGGCACTGCCGCATCTCGCCGCGTCCGGGGCCGGCCGCATCGTCAATATCGGCGCCATGGGCGCGCTTCAGGCAGGTTCGGGCATGGGCCCCTATGCGGCGTCGAAAGCCGGCGTGCATCGCCTCACCGAGGCGCTTGCCAACGAGTGGAAGGGCAAGGTGACCGTGAACGCGGTGCTGCCGTCGATCATCGACACCAAGGCCAACCGCGCCGACATGCCGAAAGCGGATTTCTCCAAATGGGTGACACCGCAGGAACTCGCCGAGGTGATCCTCTTCCTCGCCAGCGATGCCGCGAGCGGCGTCACCGGCGCGCTGATCCCGGTGAGCGGCCGGGTCTAGTCCGGCACCAATAGCCGCAGATTGCCTTTGAAGCGGATGCTCTGCTTGCCGGCGAGCGCAATGCCTTCGCCATAGGCGGTCTCGCCGGCGTAGGTGCCGCTGAAGCCGATGGTCACGACCTTGCGGCCCCACACCGGGCGCTCGTCGAACGAGGGCGAGTGCTCCTCGTTGGTCAGCTCGCCCTTCCACTTGCCGTCGGCCGAGCTGTAGCTGCCATAGGCGAAGAAGAATGAATCGCCGCCTCGCATGGTGCCGTCGCGCAGGACCATGACGCCCTGGTTGCCGCCCTGGACGGCATCCAGCATCTCGATGCGAATGTGGTAGAGGCCATTCCTGATTGTCATGCCGCGAACTGCCCGCTGTGTCCCAGTCGCAGGATAATCGCACCATCTGTTCCCGATCAAATGACGCAGAGCGCGAGTCCGATCCGGGCTAAACTGCTTGCGACTGATTCTCCGATCGGACGTCCTTTGGAAACCGCGCTTTATCTGCCCGTCAAACGCTTCCTCGAAGAGCTCGGCTTCACGGTCAAGGGCGAGATCGGCGGCTGCGATCTCGTGGGCCTCAGCGCCGGTGATCCGCCTGTGGTAGTGATCGGCGAGCTCAAGCTCGCCTTCAATCTCGAGTTGATCCTCCAGGCGGTCGATCGTGCATCGGCAGCCGATGAGGTCTGGATCGCCGCAAAAATGTCGATCCGCGGCAAGGGACGCGAGAGCGATGCGCGTTATCGCAACCTCTGCCGCCGCCTCGGCTTCGGTATGCTTGGGGTCACTGACCGCGGCCAGGTCGAGGTGCTGGTGAAGCCACCGACGGCAGCGCCACGCCGCGAGCCGAAGGTCCGTTCGCGCCTGGTCGCCGAACACCAGCGTCGCCAGGGCGATCCCGTACTCGGCGGCAGCACGCGCGCGCCGATCATGACGGCCTATCGCCAGCAGGCGCTGGCCTGTGCGTCGGAACTCGTCGGTGGGCCACGAAAGGTGCGCGAATTGCGCGAGCGCTGTCCCGATGCCGGTAAGATCTTGCTTAGCAATGTGTATGGCTGGTTCGAACGTGCGGACCGGGGAATCTACGGGCTCACCGAGGCCGGTCATGCCGCATTGAAGCGTTGGCCGCAGCAGCGGATTGAAGGCGATGCCGGTGTCGCGTCACCGCCATGACACCCGACCGGTGCATAGCTGAGATGCCACACGGATTCCATATTGCAATGCAACATCTCCGGCACTAGGTATCCCGGCATCAAACCGAGGCCGTTATGAGCGCAGACTGGAATACCAAATATGGCACGCGGCGCGTGCGCCACGATCCGCCGACCCTGGACGAGGCGATCTTCGCCGCCGTCGGCATCACCGACGATCAGGAGCAGCAGGCGGAGATCGCGGCAGCGCTGATGGGGATGCCGATCGAAATCGTGCAGGCCGAGGTGAAGAAGCAGGCCCGCACCAACGGCCGCATCACCGCCACGCGCGTGATCGCAGGCGAACAGGGTGCGCAGCGCTCGGTGGTGGTCGAACGCCGTGTCGTCCGCCGCTTCGGCAATGACAAGCGCACCGGTACCTGAGCGCTCAATTCCCTATCTCAATACGAAAGCGGACCGGTCTTGCCGGTCCGCTTTTTGATTCCAATCCGCGTTTGGATTTAGGCAGCGCGATTGCCGTACATGCTGGAGATGATCTTCCAGCAGGTCGAATTGAAGCTCAGAAGAGCGCGGCCGGCCGTGAAGGGCGAGGCCGCGAGTTCAGCGAGCTCGGCCTCGGGCGTCTTGGCGAGATCGATCGTGCCGGTCGATTCGCCATGACGGAATTGCAGATTCGCTCCGAACTTCCTGGCGAGCGCCCGCATGGCGTGATTCTCGGCGCCGGTGGTGATGCGCAGGCGCTTGTAGCCTTTCCAGCGCGCTTCCGCGATCAGCCGGCTGAACAAGATGGTGCCGACGTTCTGGCGCCGTGCCGAGGCTTCCACGCTGAAGGCGACCTCGGGCAACGAATCGTCCTCCGGCGGATGCAGCTCGGCCGCACCGCGGACCACGCCGTCGACGATATAGGCGACAATCACGGTGCCGTCCTCGGCGCAGCGGGCGGCGTAACGCTCAATGAAGCTGTCGTCGAGAAAGCCGTTGAAACGGTCGTGCCGGCTTGCGGAATCAAGCCGCAGGAGGTGATCGCGCAGAAGCGGCAATTCTTCCTGCTGGCTCAAGGTCCGCACATAGCCCGGAACGGGCGTCGTGCGGGTCGTGTCTTCAAGTACCACGTCAAAACTCCTCTTGGTGTCCCTCGAGGAGGCGTTCGAATCCCTAGGCCCCCAATATTGTGCGACGCAGCATGTTTTTCAAGGCGGGAACCTGCCCAAGTTTCAGGCATCGAAAGCGACCAATTCGTTAATAAAATCAAGCCCCCGTAGTCATACGAGGACCAACTGGGTCTGGGTCACCACGGCGACCAGCTTGCCGTCCTCGGTCTCCAGCCGGGTGCTCCAGACCTGGGTCCGCCGTCCCAGATGGACCGGTGTAGCCGTGGCGATAACCGTGGTTCCCTCCTTCGCCCCGCCGATGAAGTTGGTCTTGCTCTCGAGCGTCGTGGTGCCCTTGGCATCCTCCGGCAGATTGATCACGGTCGCGGCGGCACCGACGGAATCGGCGAGCGCCATCACTGCGCCGCCGTGGATGGTGTGGTGGAGTGTGCAGAGGTCGGGCCTGACCGTCATCCGCGCCACCACGCGGTCCTTCTCGGCCTCGACGAACTCGACGCCCTTGAGCTCGGCAAACGGCATCTTCATCGCTTTAAGTTTCTCGAGCGGCGTCATCGGATTTCCTCCCAATTCATTGTTGTTTCAGCGTGAATTGCTTCGGGCGGCAAAGCAATGACGTCCGAGGTAATGGCCCTGCTGACATCGGCGACGGCATTTGCGCATATGCTCTTCCCATGCGCCACTTCCCGCCCCGCCGCATCGTCTGCCTGACCGAAGAGACGGTCGAAACGCTGTACCTGCTCGGCGAGCAGGACCGCATCGTCGGTGTCTCCGGCTACGCCGTCCGCCCGCCCCAGGTGCGGCGGGAGAAGCCGCGGGTGTCGGCCTTCGTCTCCGCGGACATTCCGAAGATCCTGGCGCTGGAACCGGAGCTGGTGCTGGCCTTCTCCGACCTCCAGGCCGGCATCGTCGCCGATCTCGTGCGCGCGGGCGTGGACGTCCATGTTTTCAATCAGCGCGACATCGCCGGGATTTTGGCGATGATCCGGACACTTGGTGCGCTGGTCGGCGCCGCTGAACGCGCCGAAGGCCTTGCCCGTGATCTCGAACGGCGCCTCGCAGAGATAGCGGCAACACCTCGCCCCTCGGCGCGGCCAAAGGTCTATTTCGAGGAATGGGACGATCCGTTGATCTCCGGCATCGGCTGGGTGTCCGAGTTGATCGAGATCGCCGGCGGTCAGGATGTGTTTCAGGAATTGCGACATCGGCAGGCGGCAAAGGATCGCATCGTCTCGGCGGAGGCGGTGCGCGAGGCAGCGCCCGACGTGATCCTTGCCTCCTGGTGCGGCAAGAAGGTCGTCCCTGCCCGCATCCGCGCGCGCGATTGCTGGAACGAGATCCCCGCCGTGCGCGACGACCGCATCGTCGAGATCAAGTCACCGATCATCTTGCAGCCGGGGCCGGCGGCGCTGACGGATGGGCTCGATGCGATCGTGACGGCGTTGTGGGGTAGACTCAAATAGCTTGATCGCAGCTCTCGTGTCCCGGACGCGCTGCAACGCGTCAGCGTTGCTGCGCAGAGCCAAGAGGCGTAGCGCCGCGTCCGGGGCACGAGACCTTCGTCAGGTCACCGCGTTCACGACCTGATATTCCGGCCGACGCCAGACCTCGCCCGCAATCACCTCCTCGATGATCTCGGCTGCTCGCATGATCTCGCTCTCCCCAATGTAGAGCGGTGTAATCCCGAACCTCATGATGTCGGGCGCGCGGAAATCGCCGATGAGGCCACGGGCGATCAGGGCCTGCATGGCGGCGTAGCCGCCGTCGAAGGCGAAGGAGACTTGTGAGCCGCGGCGCTCGTGCGCGCGCGGGGTGACGAGCTTGAGCTCGGGGCAGCGGCGTTCGACCTCGGCGATCAGGAGATCGCCAAGCGCCAGCGAACGCGCGCGGACTTCACGAATGTCGACCCTGTCCCAGATGTCGAGCGAGGCCTCCAGCGCTGCCATTGCAAGCACCGGCGGGGTGCCGACGCGCATGCGCTCGACGCCGCCGGCCGCCGCGTAGCCAAGCTCGAACGCAAACGGCTTGGCGTGGCCCATCCAACCCGACAGCGCGGCGCGCACGCCGTCGGCGTGGCGCGGCGCGACGTAGAGGAAGGCCGGCGCGCCGGGGCCGGCATTGATGTATTTGTAGGTGCAGCCGGCGGCGAAATCGGCGCCGCAGCCAGCGAGATCGACCGGCAGCGCGCCAGCCGAATGCGCGAGGTCCCAGACGGTGACGATGCCGAGCGCATGCGCCTTTGCGGTCAGCGTCGCCATGTCATGGCGCCGTCCGGTGCGATAGTCGACCTCGGTGATGTAGAGGACCGCAATCTCCTCCGACAACGCGGCCTCGATCTCCTCCGGCGCCACCAGGCGCAATTGATGGCCGCGGCCGAGCGTCGCGATCAGGCCCTCGGCCATGTAGAGATCGGTCGGAAAGTTTCCGGTGTCCGATAGCACGACCTTGCGCGAGGCGTTCATGTCGAGCGCGGCGGCGAGTGCCTGGTAGACCTTGAGCGACAGCGTGTCTCCGACCATCACCGAGCCGGTTTCCGCACCGACCAATCGCGCGATGCGATCGCCGACATGGCGCGGCTGGGCATACCAGCCAGCCGTGTTCCAGGCGCGGATCAGCTCGTTGCCCCACTCGGCCGTGATGACGTTGCCGACGCGCTCGGCGACGCCCAGCGGCAGCGCGCCGAGCGAATTGCCGTCGAGATAGATCACGCCCTCGGGCAAATGGAATAAGGCCCTGGTGTCGTCATAGACGCGAAGCTTGGTCATGGCGATCTCTACAGAATCGTGCGGACGCGCCAGAGCTCGGGGAACAGCTCGACCTCCAGCATGCGCTTGAGATAGCTGACGCCGCCGGTGCCGCCGGTGCCGCGCTTGAAGCCGATGACGCGCTCGACCGTCGTGACATGGTTGAAGCGCCAGCGCCGGAAGTAGTCCTCGAAATCGACCAGCTTCTCGGCAAGCTCGTAGAGCATCCAATGCGTCTCGGGCGCTTCGTAGACGATACGCCAGGCCTGGAGCACGCCCTCGTTGAAGCTGTGGGTCTCGCGAACGTCGCGCGCCAGCACGGACGCGGGCATCTTGAGCCCGTTGCGGTCGGCGAGCCGCAGCACCTCGTCGTACAGGCTCGGCGTGGCCAGCTCGCCTTCCAGCAGCCTGGTCGTTTCCACATCGTGCGCGTGCGGCTTGAGCATGGCGTGGTTGCGGTTGCCGACCAGAAATTCGATCAGCCGGTACTGACGCGACTGGAAGCCCGAGGACTGGCCAAGCTGCGAACGGAAACGCGTATACTCGCTGGGCGTCATGGTGCGCAGCACGTCCCAGGCACCGTTGAGCTGCTCGAAGATGCGCGACATCCGCGCCAGCATCTTCATCGCGGGCTGCACTTCGTCCCTGGCGATGGCGCCGCGCGCGGCGCTGAGCTCGTGAATGGCAAGCCGCATCCACAGCTCCGTGGTCTGATGCTGGATGATGAACAGCATCTCGTCATGGGCCTCCGAGAGCGGATGCTGCGCGCCGAGGATCGCATCCAGCGCCAGATAGTCGCCGTAGGACATGCGCCGGGCGAAATCGGTCTCGGCGCCTTCGCTCGTGGGATCGTAATCGCTGGACGTCATGGCAGGCCCTTTCGATCGATCTTCGCCGCGTCAGTCGAGGCCGATCAGGCGCGCGGTGATCGGGGACGAAGGATCCTTCAGTCCGTCGATCACCGTAAAATGGTTGAGCCCGGGATCGACGACGAGGCGCGTCGGCACGTCGAAGCCGGTCCAGACATTGGCGATCAGATCGGACTGCCGCATGAATTCGGGCCGCTCGCCGCCGCCGACCCAGGCCGTGACCGGCGAATGTCCCCGCGGCAGGTGCAGCGCCGCGCTTTCAAGCGTCGCCTCCTCCATGGTCATGCGCAACGTCTCGTTCATCTTCGTGTTGAGCAGCGGTCGCAGATCATGCAGCCCGCTGATCGAGAGCGTGCCGGCGATGCGGTTGTAGACGGCAGGCTCGAGCCGGCTGTCGTTGCACAGCATGCGCGTGACGAGATGGCCGCCGGCGGAATGGCCGGCGAGCCGGATCGGGCCGGAAACGAGCGAAGCCGCCTTGGCGATCGCGGCGGTGATCTCTGCGGTGACGTCGGAGATGCGGGCGGCCGGCGTCAGCATGTAGCTCGGCAGCGCCACTGTCCAGCCGTGATGCCGCGCGCCTTCGGCCAGATCGGTCCAGGTCGACTTGTCGAAGCGCATCCAGTAGCCGCCGTGCACGAAGACGACGAGGCCCTTGCTGTCGCCGTCTGGCAGGATCAGGTCGAGACGCTGGCGTTCGCCCGGGCCGTAGGCGACGTCCGCGCGGAAGTCTTTCAGGCCGGCGCGGTAAGCCGCCGCCCGCTCCGCCCATAGGGCCGGCATCTTGTCCGAGCCCGGGATATGGGCCGAATTGGCATAAGCATCATCCCAATCGCGCATCGTGACACCCAAGGATTCGGCCGTCGAACTGGGCGCCAGTCTGCCACCAGTCAGGACGGCGTCCTAGTCTTTCTTTTAAGCTTAAAGCATTTGGACGCGCCCGTGTTTCGGGCAGCGGTCGCCCCGGCCGAGATGCCGTAGGGTGGGCAAAGCGACTTGTCCGCCGTAGCTCGAAGAGCGAAGGCGGAAGCGGGCCCACCCTTTCGTGCAAGATCGAAGAGAGATGGTGGGCACGGCGCAAGAGCGCCTTTGCCCACCCTACAGGACCGTCCGCCCGTCATTGCGAGCGCAGCGAAGCAATCCAGTCTGCTTCCGCAGCGACGGTCTGGATTGCTTCGTCGCAAGGGCTCCTCGCAATGACGGGGGAGAGACCTACGCCTTCTCCACCCCGCACCAATCCGCGATGAACAGGGCCATCGCCTTGGTCGACTTCTTCAGCGACTCCAGGTCGACGAATTCGTTGAAGCCGTGCATCTCGCCGCCGCTCGCGCCGAAGCAGAGGCTCGGGATGCCGTGATTGAGACCGTAGAAGCGGGTGTCGGTGAGCGCGGTGAAGACGAGGTCTTGGATTTCGCCGCCATAGACGGTGCTGAAGGCCTTGCCGAACGCGTCCTCCGGCACCGCGGCGTCGGTCAGTTCATACCCTTCCGACAGGAAACCCGACCATTCGACCTCCGGCGGATTGTTGGCGAGGAAGCGGTGGTTGCGCGCGGCAGCCGCAACGCAGGCCATGATCTCCTTCTGGTGATCGGCGATCGACCAGCCCGGCAGGACCGCGATACGGCAATCGACGTCGCACCAGGCCGGCACGCTGGAGGCCCAGTCGCCGCCCTTGATGATGCCAGGGTTGAAGTTGATGGGATGGTTCAGCGTCTTGAAGTGCCGATCGGCTTTCGCGCGCTCGTTCCATTCGATCTCGAGTTTCTGCAGCGCCTGGATCAAATGATAGGCCGCCATGATTGCGTTGGCGCCGGAGCCGGCGAAGGCAACGTGGGTCGGATGGCCCTTCACGCGCAGGCGAAACCAGATCACGCCGACCTGCGAGCGCACCATCTTGCCGCCGGTCGGCTCCGGGATGAAGCAGGCGTCGGCGCGATAGCCGCGCTGCAATGTCGAGAGCGCGCCGACGCCGGTGCTCTCCTCCTCGATCACGGACTGGAAGTGGATCCGCGCCGTCGGCTTGAAACCCGCCGCCTTGATCGCATCAAGCGCGTAGAGCGCGCCGATCGTGCCCGACTTCATGTCGCAGGCGCCGCGGCCGAACATCTTCCCGTCCTTGATGACCGGCGAGAATGGCGGCGTGTCCCACAGTTCCAGCGGCCCCGCGGGCACCACGTCGCAGTGCCCCTGGAGGATCAGCGATTTGCCGCCATTCGTTTGCGGACGGTAGGTGCCCACCACCGTGCGCGCCTTGGAGAAATCATGCTCGATCGGGCCGAAGCCGCGCAGGTCCTTGAGGTCATCGACATCGATGTGCCAGTCGTCGACCTCGTAGCCACGCGCGCGCAGGAGGTCGCCGATCATGTCCTGGCACGGCCCCTCTGCCCCGCGGGTCGAAGGGATCGCGACGAAATCGCTTGTGGTCGCAAGCTGGGCTTCGAAGCCGGCATCGACGGCGTCAAGAATCCTCTGCTGCGTGTCGGCATTCATCAGGCAACTCCAGGCATCCAATAGGTCAATGGTGCGCGCAAGCTAGCCGATTTCAGCCGTTCGGGTACTCCACAAAATAAGCATCCCGCAATGCATCTTCGAGCAGCCGGCCTTCCGAATAGCCATTCAGCGTCGCTGGCCGGGTTACACCATCCAGCAGGCGCGGGCACGGCTCCGGCGCGGCCAAGACGGTGCGCACGGGGATGCGCTCGGCATAGATCGGCAATTCGTAGTCCTCCTCGTCGTCAGCCACACCCTTGGCGCGGACTTTGGCCGAGGCCTCCTCGATCTCCATCGCGATGAAGGAGGTCGCCTTGATCTCCTGCGCGCTGCTCTGACGCAGGCTCGCGGTGCGGTCCGGGAAAAAACGGTCGACCATCGCGGTCACTGCCCGCTCCTTCTCCTCGGGGTCGGTGACGAGATAGGCAGTGCCGAACGCCATCACGGCGCGGTAGTCGGCGGAATGGTTGAAGCCGCAGCGCGCCAGCACGAGGCTGTCGAGATGGGCGACCGTGAGGCAGACGCGCTCGCCCCTGGTCTGGTTGCGCAGCATGCGGCTCGCGCTCGAGCCGTGCCAATAGAGTTTTGTCCCCTCGCGCCAGAAGAAGGTCGGCGTGCAATAGGGCTGGCCGTCGATCACGTAGGAGACGTGACAGAGCATCGAGGAATCCAGGATGCGATGAACCGTGTCGTGATCGTAGAAGCCACGGTCGTGACGGCGCTTCACCTGGTTGCGCGCTGACGTCGGATAGGAATTCTGGCTCACGGCCGCTCCTGTCGGGCTTGGAACAATTCCAGGAGAGTTGTAGCCGCCGATTTGGTCTGCGATAGTGCCAATTCCATGCGAAAAATTCCGACCAATTTACCCGCACCCGCCAAGGCGGAGTTGCCCCTCGACCTCACCGGCCCGCACATCACCGCGGGCGCGTCATCGGCGCACCGGCTGTACCAGGCGTTGTGCGACATGATCGTCTCTGGCCTCGTCAAACCCGGTGAGCCGCTGCCGCCGTCGCGGACACTGGCCAAGCAGACCGGCTTCCGCCGCAACGCCGTCGTCACTGCCTATGAACGGCTGATCGCCGACGGCTTTGCCGACGCGACCGTTGGCTCCGGCACTTTCGTCGCCGCACGCATTCCGGCGCCTGCGGCCGAGTCGAAGAAGCCGAAGGCCGTGGTCGAAGCGCCGCGGCGGGGCGCATTCTCGCTCGGCTGTACCCATATCGACGAGCGCGCGCTGCAGCGCTTCCGTGCCTTCGTCGGGCGGCGCATGCGCGCGTTCGGGTCCGAGCATCTGCATTATGGCGATCCGCGCGGCAGCCGCGAGCTGCGCGCGGCGATCGCCGATCATCTGCTGTCGGCACGTGGACTGCGCTGCGATCCCGATCAGATCATGCTGACATCGGGCACGCTGCACGCGTTGCGCATCGTGCTGAGCGCGATCCTGAAGCCGAACGACCAGGTCTGGTGCGAGGACCCGGGCTACCCCGCTGCGCGAAACACCATTTCGCATTGCGGTTATCGTGCCGTGCCCGTTCCCGTCGACGAGCACGGGATACGTATCGCCAAGGGCCGCACCGCCGCATCGTCCGCACGCGCAGCCTATGTGACGCCATCGCACCAGTTTCCGCTGGGCGTGCAGATGTCGATGCCGCGACGGCTGGAGCTGCTGGATTGGGCGAGGCAGGCCGGCGCCTTCGTGCTCGAGGACGACTACGACAGCGAGTTCCGCTATGACGGCGCGCCGTTGATGTCGCTTGCCGGCATCGATCATCTCCAGCGCGTGATCTACATGGGCACGTTCGCCAAGACGCTGTTTCCGGGCCTGCGCATCGGCTATTGCGCGCTGCCCGAGCGGCTGATCGCTGATGTCACGGCCGCGCGCGCCGCGCTCGACCGCTTTCCCGGCACGCTGATGGAGGGTGCGGTGGCCGACATGCTCAATTCCGGCGCGTTCGCCGCCAACTTGAAGCGCGTGCGCAAGCTTTATCGCGAGGCGCGCGACGCGCTGGCCGAGACGCTGGAGGCAGCATCCGACGGCGCGCTGTCGGTGCCGGTGCCGTCGCAAGGGCTGCACCTCGTCGCCCGGTTCGATCCGTCGGTCGAGCTTACGGTCGCGGCGCACGCGAAGCAGGCCGCGGGCGCAGAAGGCTGGCTGCTGGCCGACACCTATTCGCGCGCGCGTCCCCTGCCCGGGTTCGTGCTGGGATTTTCCGGTCACGCGGTTCCGCAACTCGTGGCCTCCGCCGAACGGCTCGCGCTGGAGTCGCGCAGCGCCTTGCGCGCGAGGAGCAAATCGGCCCGGCGGGCATGACGAACGTTCACTATGAGAATCGCCTGCCGCTCCCTACATTGCGGCATCGATGCCGGGACCTCACATCATGCTGCTGCGCCGCGCGACCTGCCTCTCGCTGCTGATCTGGGTCGCGCTCGCGACGACGGCGCATGCCGTCACTGTCGGACGTGAACAGGACATCACCGATCTCAAGCTCGGCCAGCGCGTGCAAGTGGATGACGGAACCTGCCCCGCCGGGCAGGTCAAGGAAGTGCGCGGCGCGAGAATGACCGACAAGGGCGTGGCGCGGACCAGCGCCTGCGTACCGCGCTACGGTCCGAAATCGAAGTGATGGTCACGACTTCGCCGGGTCGAACATGCACTGCAAGGTCGGTTTGGCGATCTTGGTGAAGGTCGAGCCGATCTCGCCCTGCTTGGACGCCGGCACCCAATCAGTCTCGATCGTTGGCACGCCGGTCTCGCTGATGCCGCGCAACAGCGCCTCGCGCAGATCGCGGTCCTCGACGGCCGCGGCGGCGTGGTCATGCAGGCAGCCGCAGACCTCCTCGGGATGCTCCCAGCGCCCGAGCATCCGCGGCGCACACTGACGCACGAACTCGCTGCGGGGATCCGGTAGCCTCGAGGGAGCGCGAACCTGCGCGTGGGCAGCGCTGATCGTCAGAAGCGAAACGAACGCTGCGGCGCAGAACCGGACAATCATGATGGCCTTTATCGGCTGGTTTTTCTTGTGATTTTCTTGTGATTTTTCTTGGCTGTCGATCAGAAACGCGCAGCGACCACGATCTGCTGCGGCGCCGTGGTGGTGACCGGCGAGCCGCTGTACTGGAAGGTGCCGACACCCGGGAGATTGCCGTCCGGCGCCCCCGCGAACGAAGAGCCGGCGAGCACGAAAGCGAAGGCAAGGATGAAGCTGAGCGTGCGCATGATCTTGTGTCCCAGTTCCGTGGCCGGCGATGCGCCGTCGTCGTTGCGAAGCTGATAACCATGCGTCGTTTCGCGCGTGATGCGCCAAAAGCGGAAAATGGTTTCGTCTTTGTGAGAATTGTTTCATCGCGCCCCAGGCGACGAAACATTCAGCGGAAAATCCCAGTCTTTTCAGAGGGGCCGCGGCGGGTCTGAAAGTGGCCTTGTAGGCTCTCTCCGCGCTTGGAAGCGGGCCCACACTGCGCGCAGTCACACGCACGCCTTCCGCACTTCACATGCATTTTACGTTTTTCTGCTGAAGAGAAGCCCGAACGAGGGCTGGGTTCCGTCGAACCGGGGACGATTCGACTGCGACCCAAGCCATCGAAACCGAGAAGCCCGGAACCACCGGGCGCGTTCAGTTGAGGGATGCCATCATGACGGCGCAAGATCGCGCAACGCCGCGCGACGCGGACCTGCCGACGGACCGCGCCGACCAACAAGCCAGCAAGGTCGCGTCAATCGGGGCAATGTCGCTGCAGTCGGGCCGCGGCCACGAGGCAGCCCCACAAGCATTCGTGCGACTGACCGGCTCGCATCTCGCAAAGCCGCGTGTGCCAGCCGCACTCTCCTCACTGAGTGAACGCACGCGCGTCACTCAGGGAACGCAACCGCGTCACTGAACGCGCTCTCGTCACTGAGTGAAGAACTCGCCGCACTTCTGGACGTTTGCGTCAGCCGGTCCCCACGGCATGACCGGCACCGTCGAGGTCGAGTTCTTCGGCGAGCCCTCGATCAGCCGGTCCGAATAGACCATGTAGACCAGCACATTGCGTTTGGCGTCACAGCCGCGCACGATCTGCATCTTCTTGAAGAACAGCGAGCGGCGCTGGCGGAACATGTCGTCGCCCTGCTCCATCTTGTTCTTGAACTTGATCGGACCGACCTGGCGGCAGGCCAGCGAGATATCCGAGACCTCCTCGGCAAGGCCGAGCCAGCCCTTGAAGCCACCCTTCTCCGGCACCGTGAAATGGCACGCCACGCCCTCGACTTCGGGGTCGTCGAGACCGTAGGTCGCGAGCTTGTCATTCGGGCTCATCCATTTGAACACCGTCGAGCGGCGGAAGATCAGATCCGGCTCGTCGGCGGCGATTGCAGAGTTCGCTGGGACAGCCAGCAACAGAAGGAATAAAGCAAGGTCTTTCAAGCGGATGCCGGAAAGACCGGGGAAACGAGATGACATGAAGTTCTCCGGTAGGAAGTCCCGGCAATGTAGGCATGCGACAGCCGGTCAGGAAGACGACCGGCTGCCGTCGCGGCCACCGTTTACCGCTCCGTGAGGCTTTTTTGCTACGTCATGGACAAAAGTCACTGGCGGCAGAACTGCCGTGCTAGTGAACGCGTATCCCCTCTGCGAGACTAATTTCTGAGTTGGATTGTGGATTCGAGGAATGAATAGCGTGAACGGGGCCAGTTTTTCTGCCAGGCCGGTCCGGCTGTGGCAGGTCGCCATTTTGACGGCGGCCGGTGCGATTGGCTGGACCAGCCAGGCGGACGCGGCGTACTACTACTGGAGCGACTACTCCGACGGGTCCTACACCGCCCGGCAGGAGCGCTATCCCGACTTTCCCCGGCAGAAGCCTCAGAAGCGCAGTACGGCTGGCAAGAAAGCGGTCGTCGCCGAGAAGGAAGCCGGCACCAAGCCGCAAGGTCCGCTCGTGATCGTCGTGTCGATCGATCGGCAGAAGGTGACGGTCTACGACACCAACGGCGTGTTCGCGGAATCCCCGGTGTCGACAGGCATGAAGGGCCACTCGACGCCGATGGGCGTGTTCAGCGTGATCCAGAAGCACAAATTCCACCAGTCCAACATCTATAGCGGCGCGCCGATGCCGTACATGCAGCGGATCACCTGGTCCGGCATCGCCATGCATGCCGGCGTGCTGCCGGGCTATCCGGCCTCGCACGGTTGCATCCGCATGCCGATGGCGTTCGCGGTGAAGATGTGGAACTGGACAAGGATGGGCGCGCGCGTGATCGTCTCGCCCGGCCAGATGTCGCCGCAAAATTTCTCGCATCCCCTGCTCGCCTCGGTGCGCGTGCCGCCGCAGCCCGCCGTCAGCCTGGAGCCGCAGATCAATGTCGGCGACAAGGCCGACAAGGGCGCCGCACCAACCAAAGTCAGCGAAGCAAAACCCGTCGAGACGAAGACCGCCAGCGCGGAGAGCGCGCTCGAGCTGCGTTCGTCAGTCGGCCATACCGTGATGTCGGATGTGACCACCGGCAATGCACCGGCGCGCGCGGAAGCAGCCGCTCCGGCCGACAAGGTTGAGGCCAAGTCTGAAAAGACCGCCGAGGCGTCTGACCCGGTCAAGCCGCAGTCGGAAGAAGCCGCCAAGCCCGCAAGCACCGACGCAAAGCCCGTTGAGGCCGCAGAAGCGCCCAAGACTGCGGAAGCGCCCAAGGCTGAAGCCGCCGAGCCCGCGAAGAAACCCGATGCGCCCGCTGCCGCACCGGCGCTCACCGCATCGCCCGACGCCAAGAAGGACGAGACCCGCGTCGCCGATCCTGCGCCTGCCGCGAAGCCCGAGACGCCCAAACGGGCCGGCCAGATCGCGGTGTTCATCAGCCGCAAGGATTCCAAGCTCTACGTGCGGCAGAACTTTGCCCCGCTGTTCGAGGTTCCCGTCACGATCGCTGCGAGCGACCGGCCGCTCGGCACCCACGTCTTCACCGCCGAGGTCGACAAGACCGACACCAATGCGCTGCGTTGGTCGGTGGTGTCGCTGCCGGTCTCCGCCCGCGCCGCCGCGCGCCAAGATGACAGTCGCGTGACACTCCGCCAGCGTGGCGCCGCCGTGATCCCCGTCGCCGCCAAGTCCGTTACAGCCAAGCCCATGGTCACGCCGGACAGCCCGGCCGAGGCACTCGACCGTATCTCGATCCCTGCGGACACCATGGCGAAGATCAACGAGATGCTGACTTCGGGCGGCTCGATCATCGTCTCCGACCAGGGCATCAACCAGGGCGAGACCGGCGAAGGCACCGACTTCATCGTCCGCCTGTACTAGAGCGCTTTCGAGCGAAGTGGCGCCTTGCCGCGTCCGATAACGCGGTGTTGACCAGGCGCGTCGCGCCGACGCAGTAAGGTACGTCCCGGATCACGTCGGGGGACGTTGCCATGCTGCATCGCAGGACCATGCTCGCCGCGCTTGTCGCGACGACCGCGTCTGCTGGACGCAGCCGTGCCGATGGCGGCATGAGCCGGATCTCGGCCTATGCCTTCTCTTTCCCTGCATTATCAGGCGACGACATCCGCCTTGCCGCGTTCACGGGCAAGCCGCTGCTGGTCGTCAACACTGCTTCGCTCTGCGGCTACACTCCGCAATATGCCGGCCTGCAGGAGCTCTGGAGCGAGTTTCGCGAGCGCGGGCTCACCGTGATCGGCGTACCCTCCAATGATTTCGGCGGCCAGGAGCCCGGCGGCACCAGCGAGATCACGGAGACCGCGCACCACCAATACGGCGTTACCTTCCCGATCGCGGCCAAGGCCGTGGTGGTCGGCGCCAAAGCGCATCCGTTCTACAAATGGGCGGCCGAGGCGCGCCCCCGCGACGTTCCGCGCTGGAACTTCCACAAATACCTGATCGGGCGCGACGGCTACATTGCCGAGGTGTATCCGTCTGCGGTCGATCCGACGGACACACGGGTCAAGACGGCGATTGCGAAGGCGCTGGCCGACAGCTGACACCCGCAGCCCGCATCCGGTTGGGCACAATTGTGGCGGGGTGCCAAACAGCCGTTGCAATGACGAGGGCCCACCATCTAGGCTAGGACTTTCAAGGGGCAGGATGGTTTTGCCAGAGGCGAAAAGCTGCGGCGGAACAACGGGATCAATCTCGAGGACAACACCATGCGTGTGGCGGCAGGACTGATTTTGGCAAGCGCGATGTCGGTTGCGATGGCAGGCGCAGCGTGGTCGCAGACCCCGGCCGCAAAGCCCGCAGCCGCCACCCAAGCGGCACCGGCTGCAGCCCCCGCGGCAGCACCGGCGCCCGCTCCCGCGGCGGCAGCCGCAGCGCCGACGCAAGCGGCCTTCCCGCCCCCGCCGAAACAGGCGCCCCAGCCCGCCCGCGCGGCCTGCAACACGCCCGGTGCGCTCGGCGTCGCCCGCACCGTGGAGATCGACACCACGGGTGGTCCGGGCTTCGGCTTCGAGCATTTCAAGGAGCTCGACTTCCTGCGCGACAAGGAGGTCGTGCTGACCTTCGACGACGGCCCATGGCCGAAGAACACGCCGGCCGTGTTGAAGGCGCTCGCCGACGAATGCACCACCGGCATCTTCTTCTCGATCGGCAAGCACGCGACCTATGAGCCGGAGATCCTGAAGCAGGTCTATGCGGCCGGCCACACCGTCGGCGCCCACACCTGGTCGCACGCCAACCTCAACAACAAGAAGCTCACGGAAGCGCAGCGCAAGGAAGAGATCGAGAAGGGATTCTCGGCAGTGAAGTGGGCGCTCGGCGGCATCTCGCCCTCGCCGTTCTTCCGCTTCCCGGCGCTCCAGCACCCGCCGGAGATGGTCACCTATCTCGGCAACCGCAACGTCGCGATCTTCTCCTGTGACATCGACTCGTTCGACTTCAAGGCGTCGAAGCCCGAGAAGGTGATCGAGACCGTGATGAAGAAGCTCGACACCAAGGGCAAGGGCATCATCCTGATGCACGACTTCCAGAAGCACACGGCGGAAGCCCTGCCCGAGCTGCTCAAGCGCCTGAAGGCCGGCGGCTACAAGGTGGTGGCGATGCGCGCGAAGTTCCCGGCCTCGACGCTGCCGGAATACGACCAGGAGCTGCTCAAGGACGTCAAGCTGCCGACGGTGAGCACGCGCCCGGTCAATTCCGTCGTGACGACGGTCTCGGAATAGACCGCAATTGTCTTTCCGGTTTGAAGGTTACGTCATCATATCGGCGGACGGCATGCTTGCCGATCCGTCGCACATCATGCCCTCAACGTTGGTGTTCGAAGGCGACAAGCGCTTTTTCGAGCAAGCGCTCGATCGAGCCGCGGTCGTCGTGCACGGCGGACACTCGCACGAGCAGCAGCCGAATTCGCCGAAGCGCAAGCGGCTGATCCTCACCCGCAAGATCAAGGCGCTCACCGTCGACCCGGAGATGCCGAACGCGACGCTGTGGAATCCCGAGCATGCGAGCTTCGAGGAGGCCTGCGCTTTCGCCGATGTCGCCTCCGGCACGGTCGCAATCATCGGCGGCCCCGTAGTGTTCGACATGTTCATGGACCGCTACGACACGTTCTGGCTGTCGGAAGCCCCGCATGTGCGGCTGCCCGGCGGCGAAGGCTGCTTTGTCGGCGTGCCGGAGCGGACGCCGCATGAGGTGCTGGCGTCACACGGGATGAAGCCTGGGGCGCCGTATCTGCTCGACGCGGCGCATGACGTCACAGTGACGCCGTGGCGCCGAGTCTAGCACAGGCGATCTGCGCTACGGCGCCGGAAGGTGATAGGCCAGCACACCGCGCAGCGTGTGCACCGTGCCGCCCGCGCTCAGGCTGGTCATGAAATCAGACGCCAGATCGTCTCGTGCCCCGAGATGCGTGACGCGATATTCGGCGCGTGCGGAGATGCTGTCGGTGAAGAACCGCTCGAATCCGCCGCCGAATGTCGCGCCGTGATATTCCCGCGTCGGAGCGGTGCCGGGAAATCCGAGGAAATTGTACGAGATCGACTGCGCCGTCGTTCCGCTGTAGCCGCCGAGCAGGTAGACCAGCGTCTCCGGTGCCACGAGATAGCCGACGCGTCCACCGACGGTCCACCCCCACTTCACCGCCGCGAGATCAGACGAGATCGCAACACCTCCGCCCGATGCGTTGACCTTGGCGCCGCCATTGGTCCCAGCATCGATCAACCCGAATGCGCCGAGGACCCATCTCGGCGCGACCTGACGATCGTAGCCGATCGTGAAAGTGCCGCCGACATCGGCGCCGCCCAGACCGGACGCGTCGAAATCCAGCACGCCGGCAAACGATCCCGCGACATGGGGCGTGATGACGTCGCCCCCGATACCCGCGCCAACGTAAACGCCCGTCCATGTCGGATTCAGCGCGGGCGCCACTGAAGCGGTCGCAGGTCCGCCGAACTGGCCGAAGCGATAGGCCGCGCCGATCCTGACCACATGCTCGGACAGGTCCGTGGTCCAGACCGCGCCGAGCGGATCGACCGTCGTGTTGCGGCCAAGCGCGACGTAGCGGTATTCGCCGCGCAGTGACACGTTGCTCGCGAGGCGATATTCCGCGCCGGCGCCGACCGTGTAACCGTGCGACGTCAGCCCCGATTCCTGCACCGTGAACGAAGGCCCTCCCCCGAGGATCACGTAGTTCAAGTTCCAATTATTGATGCGCATCTCGCTGTAGCCGGCGAGGCCGTAGAGCAGGATATCGGGCGTCACCAGAAATCCCGCACGGCCGCCGATCGTCCAGCCTTGGTCCAGCGATGGCAGCGCAGCACTCAGGCTCTGGCCAAAGAACGGGCTCGACGCACTGGCCGTCGTGCGCTGGCGCGACCAGTCGTAATCGACGAAACCGCCGACCACGAAACGCGGCGCAACCTGGACGTCAAATCCGGCGAAAACCGACAGCCCGAGATCGGCGCCCTGCAAGCCGTCGAGGCTGAACAAATCCGGGCCACCGCCGACCGGCGTCAGGTTCGACCGTCCGGTCGCGAAGTCGAAGCCCAGTCCGCCGCCGGCGTAAAACTGGGTCCAGTTCGCCACGGGTGCCGTCAGCGGCCGCGCCTTCACGGGCAAGTCTGCAGCACAGGCCGCGGTTAAAGAAACCGCCGCAACTTGCGCCGCCCCCAGAACGACAGCAGCGCGCGCCGCCGCCTTGCGCTTCGATTGAACCAAGTCCGCCCCCAATCACCCAGTGCCGATTGCACCTGTGCAACCGGAACTGTCGGTACTATTGGGCTCGGACGGATTCCGACAAGTGGAGAGACCGGTCGATCCGCAGCGGCCACGATTTTGTTGAACCGCTGTGATCTCAAAACCATAATCTGTGAATGATGGTTCATGCGCTCATCGCAAACGGACGAGCCATCAACTTGCTTTACACGTCCCCGTAGGCCGTCTCGGCCGAGCGCGTAGCGCGGCCATAGCCCATGATCATGAACAGCGCGCCGATGATCGAGAGATTCTTCAGCGCGTCGACCACCATCCTGGCGTTGTCGGGCGCGGCCTGATTCCAGAAATCGGAGAACAGGACGGTCGAGACCGCGATGTAGATGATCATCAGCAAAGCGAAAAAGCGCGCGCCGAAATTCAGTGCGATCATCACGCCTGCAATGATCTCGAGCCCGCCGACCGCGATCGCCAGAAGCTGCGGCGTGGCCATGGCGGTCGCCGTCTCGATCTGCTTGGCATAAGGCTCGATGACTTCCGGCACCACGACCTTGGTGGCGATGAAATCGGCCGTCGCCTGGAGGGCAAAGAGCTTGGTCGCGCCCGTGTAGATGAACAGCACGGCGAACAGGATTCGCCCGAAAGTCACGAACGCTGGCATGATCGGCCTCTTGGCTCAGGCTTTTTGAAATCGGCGTCTTGACGAGAGTACCGGGCGATTATGAAGAGTCGTGCGCCGGTTTACAAACGGGGAAATGGCGAACTGCGAGCAATTCAAAGTTGGCGATTCGGGCGGTGCACCTTCTCCCCTTGTGGTGGGAGAGGATGGATCGCCGCGTAGCGGCGAGACGGGCGAAGGGTTACTATCGGCACGGGCAATTCCTGCGATGTCGTCTCGCGGAGAGATACCCCTCATCCGGCGCTACGCGCCACCTTCTCCCGCAAGGGGAGAAGGGACTAGACCTTTCGAGCGGCCGGAGCTCGCTCGCCTTACGTAAACAACGTCGGCTGCTGCCGTGCAGCGCGCTCCTGCGCTTCCACGACCGCAACTGCCGTCATGTTGAGGATGCCTCGCGCCGTCACCGACGGCGTGAGGATATGGGCCGGGCGTGCCGGGCCGATCAGGATCGGGCCGACAGGGAGCGCATCCGCCAGCGACTTGATCATCTGATAGGCGACGTTGGCGGTGTCGAGGCTCGGCATGATCATGATGTTGGCCTCGCCCTCGAGCTTGGAGTGCGGCAGCACCATGCGGCGCGCAGCCGACGAGAGCGCGGTGTCGCCCTGCATCTCGCCGTCGGCCTCGATCTCCGGATGCTTCTCCTTCAACAGCTGGGTCGCACGGCGCATCTTGCGCGAGGACTCGGTGTCGTAGCTGCCGAAATCCGAGTGCGAGACGAAGGCGATCTTCGGTTTGATGTTGAAGCGCTGGACATGGACCGCCGCCAGCGAGGCGATCTCGGCGAGCTCCTCGGCGCTCGGATTGGGCCGAACTTGCGTGTCGGCGATGAAGAAGGCGCCCTTGCTGGTAATCAGCAGCGCCAGCGCCGCATAGTCGATGATCCCCGCGGAGAAGCCGATGATCTCGCGGACGTGGCGGAGGTGGTGCATGTAGCGGCCTTCGACGCCGCAGAGCATGGCATCCGCCTCCCCGCGTGTGACCGCGAGCGCGGCGATCACCGTGTTGTTAGTGCGCACCACCGTGCGCGCCGCATCCGGCGTCACGCCGCGACGGCCGGCGACCTCGACATAGGACTGCACATAGGAGCGATAGCGCGGATCGTCCTCGGGATTGACGAGGTCGAAATCCTTGCCTGCCTTGATCGACAGGCCGAAGCGCTTGATGCGCGCCTCGACGACCGACGGACGCCCGACCAGGATCGGCGTCGCCAGCTTCTCCTCCAGCACCACTTGCGTGGCACGCAGCACGCGCTCGTCCTCGCCTTCGGCGTAGATCACGCGCACCGGCTGGGTCTTGGCCTTGGCGAACATCGGCTTCATGACGAGGCCGGAGCGGAAGGCGAAGCGCTCGAGCAGCGCGGTGTATTCGTCAAAATTGGTGATGGGGCGCGTCGCGACGCCCGACTCCATCGCCGCCTTGGCGACGGCGGGCGCGATGCGCAGAATCAACCTGGGATCAAAGGGGCTCGGGATCAGCGAGCCCGGGCCAAAGCCCTGTGTTTCGCCGGTGTCAAAGCCTTGCGCGACTGCATCAGACGGCGCCTCACGCGCGAGCTGCGCGATGGCTTCGACGGCGGCGTGCTTCATCTCCTCGTTGATGGCGCTGGCGCCGACGTCGAGCGCGCCGCGGAAGATGAACGGAAAGCAGAGGACGTTGTTGACCTGGTTCGGATAGTCCGAGCGCCCGGTGCAGATCATGGCGTCGGGGCGCACCTTCCGCGCCTCCTCCGGCATGATCTCCGGGGTCGGATTGGCGAGCGCCATGATCAGGGGCTTGTCGCCCATCGCCTTGGCCATCTCCGGCTTGAGCACGCCCGGTGCCGACAGTCCGATGAAGATGTCGGCGCCGCCGATGACGTCACCCAGCGTGCGCTTGTCGGTCTTCTGCGCGTAGACCGCCTTCCAGCGGTCCATCGTGGTGTTGCGGCCCTCATGCACGAGACCGTCGATGTCGCAGACCCAGATGTTCTTGCGCTGCGCGCCCATCGAGACCAGGAGGTTGAGCGTCGCGATCGCGGCGGCCCCTGCCCCCGACGCCACGATCTTGACGTCGGACAGCTTCTTGCCGTTCAGCCTCAGGCCATTGGTGATGGCGGCGGCGACGATGATGGCGGTGCCGTGCTGATCGTCATGGAAGACCGGGATCTTCATGCGCTCCTTCAGCTGCGCCTCGATCTCGAAGCATTCCGGTCCGCGGATGTCCTCGAGATTGATGCCGCCGAAGGTCGGCTCGAGCGCCGCCACGGTCTCGACCACGCGCTCGATGGTGTCGGCGGCGATCTCGATGTCGAACACGTCGATGCCGGCGAATTTCTTGAACAGGACGGCCTTGCCCTCCATCACCGGCTTGGAGGCCAGCGGGCCGATATTGCCGAGGCCGAGCACCGCGGTGCCGTTGGAGACCACCGCGACCAGATTGGCGCGGGTGGTGAGCGTGGCAGCCTCCGCCGGGTTCTTGGCGATCTCGGTGCAGGCGGCAGCAACGCCCGGAGAATAGGCAAGCGCGAGGTCACGCTGGTTGGCAAGCGGCTTGCTCGCCTGGATCTCGAGCTTTCCGGGGCGCGGCAGACGGTGATAGGCCAGCGCCGCCCGGTGGAGATCATCAGAATAAGACGACATGCGGTGTCTCGCCTCGCGTTACCGGCTTCAAAATGCCTCATCCGGAGCCGCCGCCCAAGCGGACGGTATTTCCGGGTCATGGAAACGGGATGAAGCACGGCGGGCGCCCCGGTGGCAACATCCGATTACGGCCCCATCAACAGGGCGCATGGTCAAATATCTGATAGCGTTAGCTTTCCCTAGACCGCGCGGCATTTCCCGAATATGGCAGGTTGCGCAGTGCAAAACGGGCAACTGGAGCTGGGAATGAAGCGGATCCTGATCGGCCTGATCGCGGCGGCCGTGCTTGCCGCGGGCGGATGGTTCGGCTTCAATCTCTACACCCAGCATCGGGCCACCGCCGAGGTCGAGGCGGCGTTCGAGCAGATCCGCGCCAGTGGCGGCAAGGCGAGCCACGGCAAGGTGGCGTTCGAGCTCGCGACTCGGACGCTGACGATCGAGAATATCAATGTCGAGCCCGCCCAGCCTGAGTTAGCCAACGTCAAGATTGCAAAGGTCACGGCCGTCGGCGTACGCCAGCCGAATGAGGCCCATTTCTCGGCCGACAGCATCGACGTGTCAGGGGTCGAGGTCGCCTTCACGTACACCGATCGGGCGAAGCTGAAAGCGAACTACAAGATTCCGCAGATCATCGCTCACGAGTTTTCCGGTCCCACCCGTGCGGCCAGCGCTCCGCTGTCCGGCTCGATCGTCGACATGTACCGCTTCATGCTCGCGCAATACGCAACTGTCTCGGCGTCCTCGATCATGGCACCGACCATCGCAGTCAACGTCGACGCGGGCACCGGCAATGCCGGCGGCGGAGATTTCGTCTATTCCGGTCTTGCGGTCCAGAACGTCAATCGCGGCAAGATCGAAACGGCGAAAACGGACCGCATCACCTACTCGCTCGACGTGACCCAGCCGGGCAAGCCCGGGAAAATGACCGGCGAGCTGTCCGGTCTGGCCGCTTACGATTTCGACGCAAGCGCAGTGACGGCCGCGCTCGATCCGCAAGGGTCGAGCGACGACAGTTTCCACAGGATCTATCGACGCATCTCGGCCAATTCATACGTGGTGACGATGGCACCGGGCGTGCGTGTGAAAATCGACGACGTCGCCATCGACGACATTGCGATCCGGCCCTCGAAATTCCGCATGGCCGAAATCATGGCGTTGATGCCGGCTGACGGTTCGATCCCGACGCCGGCGCAATCGCGCGACATGATCGAGAAGGTGGCCGACTTCTTCGAGGGCTTTCAGATCGGCAAGGCCGAAATCGGCAAGCAAACGGTCGAGACGCCGCAAGGAACGGGAAAGCTCAACGCCTTCAAATACGAACAAAACAGAATAGCGCTGGAAGGCCTCGATATGCCGACGCCGCAGGGGCAGCTCAGGATGGAGCGCTTCGCGCTGAAATCCTTCAGCGCGGCGAATCTGATACGCTGGGCGGCGAGCCTCAGAACCCCCGGGCAGCCCCCCTCGCCCGATCAGATGCTCGGCCTGTTCCGGGTGCTCGAAGGTGCCGAGATCAAGGGCGTGGTCTCTCCTTTCAAGAACACGCGGCAGCTCATCACCATCGACACGATCAGCCTGAACTGGGGCCAGTTGGTCGGATCGATCCCGAGCAAGGCCAATCTGGTCGTGAAGATGGTCACGCCGACCGATCCCTCCAATCCGGCGCAACGGCCGCTGATCATGGCGGGCGTGGACAAGCTCGCGATCGACCTCGATCTCGGTGCCGCCTGGACGGAGTCCTCCGGCGCGTTTGCGCTCGCGCCTGCCACGATCGATCTCGGCAACCTTGCGAAAGCTCAGGCCCGCTTCGCGCTCGCCAATGTGCCGCGCGGCGTGTTCACGGCCGATCCGGTGCAGGCCATGGGCCAGGCGGCGCAGATCGAGACCGGCGCGATCGAGCTCTCCCTGCGCGACAGCGGCGTCGTCGATCTCGTCGTGGCGCAGTTCTCGCGCATGCAGAATGTCAGCCGCGACGCCGCCCGCAGCGCCATCGCCGAGATGATCCGGGCGCAGGGCGAGAAGGTCACGGCCGCCAATCTCGATGCCAAAGCGGCGGTCGATGCACTCGCCGGCTTCGTCGAGACCTCAGGTCAGACGCTGACGATCAAGCTCACGCCGCTCGGCAAGCTGCCGGTGGTCCAGCTCATAGACGCGCTGAACAGCGAGCCGATCGTCGCGCTGGCGCAGTTCAGGATCGAGGCGTCGACGGGGCTGTAGGGGCGAGCGGTGGTCTTGTATCCCGGACGCGCTGCAGCGTTCGTACGCTGCTGCGCAGAGCCGGGACCCAGAAGCGCCGCTGCTCGCCGAGACATGGGCCCCGGCTCTGCAGCGCACCGCTGAAGTCGCGCTGCGCTGCGTCCGGGGCACGAGACCGAAAACCGGCTCAGATCACTTCTGCGGCAGGTTCACCCGCACATGCAGCTCGCGGAGCTGCTTGGTGCTGGGTTCCGACGGTGCACCCATCAGCAGATCCATGGCCTGCTGGTTCATCGGGAACAGCGAGATCTCGCGCAGATTATTGGTGCCGCACAGAAGCATCACGATGCGGTCGACGCCCGCGGCCATGCCGCCATGCGGCGGCGCGCCGTATTGGAAGGCGCGGTACATGCCGCCGAAGCGGTCGACCACTTCCTGCTCGCCGTAACCCGCGATCTCGAACGCCTTCACCATCGCTTCCGGCACGTGGTTGCGGATGCCGCCCGAGGCGATCTCATAGCCGTTGCAGGTGATGTCGTACTGGAACGCCTTGATGGTCAGCGGATCCTGGCCCTTCAACGCATCCAAGCCGCCCTGCGGCATCGAGAACGGGTTGTGCGAGAAGTCGACCTTCTTGTCGTCTTCGTTGTACTCGTACATCGGGAAGTCGACGATCCAGGCGAGTTCGAACCGCTCCTTGTCTGTGAGGTTCAGCTCCTCGCCGACCTTGTTGCGGGCGAGACCTGAGAATTTCCAGAACTTGTCGGGATCGCCGGCGACGAAGAAGGCCGCATCGCCTTCCTTGACGCCGATCTGCGCGCGGATCGCTGCGGTGCGCTCAGGCCCGATGTTGTTCGCGAGCGGGCCAGCGCCCTCGCCGCCCTCGCGCCACATGATGTAGCCGAGACCGGGTTGGCCTTCACCCTGCGCCCACGAGTTCATGCGGTCGCAGAACGCGCGGCTGCCACCGCCCGGCGCCGGGATCGCCCAGACCTGGTTCTTGGGGTCTTCGAGCATGCGCGCAAAGACCTTGAAGCCGGAGCCGCGGAAATGCTCGGAGACGTCCTGCATCTCGATCGGGTTGCGCAGGTCCGGCTTATCGCTGCCGTATTTGCGCAGCGCCTCGGCGAACGGGATGCGGCGCCAGTTCTTGCTCACCGGCTTGCCCTTGGCGAACTCCTCGAACACGCCAGTGATGACGGGCTCCATCGCCGCAAAGACGTCCTCCTGCGTGACAAAGCTCATCTCGACGTCGAGCTGATAGAACTCGCCCGGCAGACGGTCGGCGCGCGGGTCCTCGTCGCGGAAACAGGGCGCAATCTGGAAATAGCGGTCGAAGCCCGACATCATCAGCAGCTGCTTGTACTGCTGCGGCGCCTGCGGCAGCGCGTAGAACTTGCCGGGATGGATGCGCGACGGCACCAGGAAGTCGCGCGCGCCTTCCGGCGAGGACGCAGTCAGGATCGGCGTGTTGAACTCGAAGAACCCCTGCCCCTCCATGCGCCGACGCATCGACTTGATGATATCGACGCGCGTCATGATGTTCTGGTGCAGCTTCTCGCGGCGCAAATCGAGGAAGCGGTACTTCAGGCGGATGTCTTCAGGATAGTCCTGATCGCCGAACACCGGCAGCGGCAGGTCGCCGGCCGGACCCAGCACCTCGATCTCGCTGACATAGATCTCGATCTTGCCGGTCGGCAGATCGTCATTGTCGGTCCCCTCGGGGCGGCGGCGGACCTTGCCGTCCATCTTGACCACGAATTCCGAGCGGAGCTTTTCGGCCAGCGCGAACGCCGGCGAGTCCGGATCGACCACGCACTGGGTCAGGCCGTAATGGTCGCGCAGGTCGATGAACAGCACGCCGCCATGGTCGCGAACGCGATGGACCCAGCCCGAGAGGCGAACTGTTTCGCCGATGTTGCTCTCGCGGAGCGCGCCGCATGTATGTGACCGGTAGCGATGCATGGTCGTCCCAAAATCAATGTCGGAGGGGTCGAATCGGACGGCCTGAAACGACCGGTCCGAAGTTGCGGCAGGGTTTACCCGACGACGCCGGGGGCGGCAACCAAGGGAACGGGCTGTTTTGGGGCCGAAGCGCGCATTTTTGGCCGATTGGGCCTCAAGCCTTTGCCATCAGGCGTTCCCCGCCTATCTTTACCTCCATGACCGTCCATTTCCCCTTCCAGAACTCGTATTCGGCACTGCCGGACAGCTTCTTTGCCCGGGTCGCTCCGACCCCTGTGGCCGCCCCCCGGCTGATCAAGCTGAACCGCCCGCTGGCGGTTCAGCTCGGGCTCGACCCGGATCTGCTGGAGACCCCTGAGGGTGCCGAGATCCTGGCCGGGAAAACGGTTCCCGCTGGCGCCGACCCAATCGCCATGGCCTATGCCGGCCATCAGTTCGGGCAATTCGTGCCCCAGCTCGGTGACGGCCGGGCGATCCTGCTCGGCGAGGTCATCGACAGGGACGGCGTCCGCCGCGACATCCAGCTCAAGGGCTCGGGCCCCACCCCGTTCTCCCGCCGCGGCGATGGCCGCGCCGCGCTCGGGCCGGTGCTGCGCGAATACATCGTCAGCGAAGCCATGTTTGCGCTCGGCATCCCGACCACGCGCTCGCTCGCCGCGGTCGTCACCGGCGAGCACGTCATCCGCGAGACCGCGCTGCCCGGCGCCGTGCTGACGCGCGTCGCCGCGAGCCACATCCGCGTCGGCACCTTCCAGTTCTTCGCCGTCCGCCGCGACACCGGCGCGATCCGCCGGCTCGCCGACCACGTCATCGCCCGCCACTATCCGGATCTGCTCCATGCAGAGCGCCCCTATCACGCCCTGCTCGCCGGCGTCGTCGCGCGTCAGGCCGATCTCATCGCGCGCTGGCTGCTGGTCGGCTTCATCCACGGCGTGATGAACACCGACAACAGCTCCATCTCGGGCGAGACCATCGATTACGGCCCCTGCGCCTTCATGGACGCGTACAACCCTGCGCAGGTGTTTTCGTCGATCGACGAGATGGGCCGCTACGCCTATGCCAATCAACCGCGCATCGCGCTGTGGAATCTGACCCGGCTCGCCGAATGCCTGCTGCCGCTGTTCTCCGACGACCAGGAAAAGGCGGTCGCCGAAGCCCAGGACATTCTTGGCGCCTTCGCCGAGACGTTCAGCACGGCCTATCAGGCGGGCCTGCGCAAGAAGGTCGGCCTGTTCACCGAGCGTGATGGCGACGAGGCCCTGATCCAGGACCTGCTCGATGCCATGGCAAAGAACCAGGCCGACTTCACCCTCACCTTCCGCAAGCTCGGCGACGCCGCACGTGATGATGGCGCCGATGTGCGCGCGCAGTTCATGGAGCCCGCAGCCTTCGACGAGTGGGCCGGACGCTGGCGCGAACGCGTCGCCCTGGAGCCGCAGACCGCGGCCGAGCGGCAGGCCGCGATGCACGCCGTCAACCCGATCTTCATCCCGCGCAACCACCGCGTCGAGGCCGTGATCCAGGCCGCGGTGAACAACGACGACTACGCGCCGTTCGAAGAGCTGGTGAAGGTGCTGGCCAAGCCGTTCGAGCACCAGCCGGACTATGCTGCCTACGCCGACCCGCCGCTGCCGGACCAGCGGGTGCTGCAGACGTTCTGCGGGACGTAGCTCGGTGCGTAGGGTGGATTAGCCGAAGGCGTAATCCACCGCTTCTCTCAACAAACGGAAAGTAAAGAGGCGGATTACGCTTCGCTAATCCACCCTACGCATCTTCTTACTTCGTCGCCTTCCTGACCCCACCGAACGACGCCGCGTCGAACTTTTGCGGATCGACGGGATCGTAGCGGGACCACTCCATGTCCGGCACATTGCCGTACCGCTCGGCCCAGGCCTTGTTCGTCGTCGTTGTGCCGGGCGCGACCGGGCGGATCTCGAAATGCAGCACCTTGTTCGGGCCGATCTCGCCGATCGTGTCCTTGGCCTTGACGCTCGCATCGACCGCAAGTGCCCTTCCCTTCGGCCCAACAATGCGACCGAGCTGGACGTAGCGTGTGTAGACGATGCCGCCGTTCGGATAAGTATGCTTGAGCACGACGTAGCGGCCGCAACCGCCGATCACGGGCAGGTCGGCCGGCGCTTGCTCGCTGGTCTCGATCTTGAAGACGACGCCGTCCGCCATCGCCGCCACCAGGCCGCCTGCCTTGTCGGAGGTGAAATCGACGCCGGGATGCTCGTCGTGGGTCCAGCATCCACAGGAGGTCATCGTCTTGTCTGCCGGCTTGTCGGCGCGCGGAAAGCTGCGCGGGGTCAGGAATTCATTGACCAGCAGCCCCGGCCCTTCGGGGGACGTGAAGGCATGGATCGCAAAGAGCGAGAGCTTGTCCCCAACCGACACCTCCGCCGGCAAGAAGCCGTAGACCACATCCTGGATGAAGACCTTGAGCTCGCGCCCCTTGGCGGAGCGGACCGCGATGCAGTTGGTCGCCAGCAAGGCGTCGGCGTCGGTCTTGGGCATGCCGCTCATGATCAGCGATCGCTCGAGCGCGCCGCTGGCGCACGGCTCCCCGTGGGAGGCCAGCGTGACGTCAAGCTTCAGCGGCGACATCGGGTAGACGTCGAGGCCGGTAGCCGGTCGCCGCCGCGCCAGGAACTCGTCGAGATCGGTCTCCTTGTAACGGGCGAAATTGAATTCGGCGCGCACCGCATCGGGGACGGCGCAGACGACGACAAGCAGCAGGGAGGCAGCAAGCAAACCCAGCTTGGGGAGGACACGCGGCGGCAACATTCGGAGGTCTCGTGATGCAAATTTGGTGAGCAGCATGAGCAAACCACGACCGCATCTTCGCGGTAAGGTAGACCGCAGCTTGCGCCTCAATCATGAGAGGTCATTCGGCCCCAGAGTACGCTCGCCCGGTCGTCCCAAGCATGTCCACACCTTCCACGCGCCGTAGGAACCGCTGTCATCAAACTGAAACACTGGCGCTCTAACGGCCTGTCAGGGACGTCCTGCCGGAGGCGCCCATCCTCCAACAGTCCTGACGCGCCATGCCCTTCAAATTCATCCACATCACCGACACGCATCTCGCGAACCCCGGACTGAAGCTCTATGGCCTCGATCCGCGCGCACGGCTGGACGCGGCGGTTGCCGACATCAACAAGCACCAGTCCGATGCTGCCTTCGCAGTCGTGACCGGTGACCTCACCCATTGGGGCGAGCCTGAATCCTACGCCAATTTCGCCGAGGCGATGGCCGCGCTGAAAATTCCGTACATCGCCATGGTCGGCAATCACGACAAGCGCGTGGCCTGCCTCGACGGCCTGAAGGCCGCGCCGCGCGACCTGAACGGCTTTGTGCAGGGCACGCGCACCACCGAGCACGGGTTGTTCGTGTTCCTGGACACGCTGGACGAGACCAGCCACGCCGGCGAGATGTGCGCCAAGCGCCTCGGCTGGCTCGCAAGCACGCTGGCGGCCGCGCCCGCCGACATGCCGTTCGTCGTCTTCATGCATCATCCGCCCTTCCCGGTCGGCGTCCACGCAATGGACGAGATCGCACTGGCGCAGAGCGCCGAATTCGCCGAGGTGATCGCGCCCTATCGCGCACGCATCCGTCACCTCTTCTTCGGCCACGTGCACCGGCCGATCTTCGGCAGCTACGGCAAGATCCCGTTCTCGACGCTCCGCGGCACCAACCACCAGGTCTGGTTCGAGCTTGACGCTGCCGCGACCGACCATCTCGCCAGCCATGAGCCGCCGGCCTATGGCGTGGTGCTGATCGACCGCGAGAACCTGGTCGTGCACAGCCACGACTTCCTCGACACCAGCCTGCGCTTTCCATTCGCCGCACCGACGGGAATGAACGACCGCGACTACGCGCTCAATTTCCCGGCGCGATGAGATGAGCCTCGCTGAACCCGCGGCTCTCCCGGTCGCGACTTCGGCGGCACCGCGTCTGCACGTCCTGAAGCGGTTTCTTGCCGATTCAAAGCCTCGCTGCCCGCCTACCTTTTGCTTCTGCCATCGCTGGTCTTCCTCGCACTGTTCACCTATGGCGCGATGGGCCGCGTGCTGATCGACGCGCTCTACCAGCGCGCCACGCCGAACGCGCCGGTCCGCTTCGTCGGCCTCGACAATGTCAGTGCGGTGCTTGCCGATCCCGCCTTCACCGGCGCGGTCGTCAACAATCTCGTCTACGCCATCGGCACGGCGATCCCCAGCATAGGACTTGCACTGCTGTTCGCGCTGGCGCTGTCGCGCACCAATGCGGTGAGCAGCGCGCTGCGCGCCGCGCTGTTCCTGCCGGTGCTGATCCCGATGGTCGCGGCCTCTGCGCTGTTCCTGTTCATCTTCCTGCCCAATGTCGGCCTGCTCGACTATTACATCGGCCGCCTGCTTCCGGTGGTGCCGAACTGGCTCGGCGACCCCGACATCGCGCTCTATGCGATCATGCTGATCACCATCTGGAAGAACGCCGGCTACTACATGCTGTTCTTCCTCGCCGGCCTCCAGGCCGTGCCCGAGGATGTCATGGAAGCCGCGCATCTCGACGGCGCCGGCCCGTTCATGCGGCTGCGCTACATCATCCTGCCGGAGCTCAAGCCCACCTTCCTGTTCGTCATCGTCATCGCCACGCTCAACGCCGTCACGCAGGTCGACCACGTCTTCGTCATGACCAAAGGCGGGCCGTCGAACTCGACCAATCTCGTGCTGTTCTACATCTACCAGCAGGCGGTCGAGCATTACGACATCGGCAAGGCCTCGGCGGCAACGCTGCTGACACTTGCGGCGCTGATGGGCCTCACCGCGCTCTCATTCCGGACGATGGCAAACCGCGAGGGCGGGCCATGACGCTGATCGACCGCCTGCTCAAGAATGCCCCGCTCGCCACGCGCCGCGAGATCACGCCAAAGCTCGGCTTTCTGCTGACCGTGCTGCTCGCGATCGTCTGGCTGATCCCGTTCCTGTGGATGGGCGTGGCGACGCTGCGCCCGGCGTCCAACGGCATCAACGTGATGGCCGAGCTGATCCCGAGCCTCAAGCCCACGCTCGACAATGTCAGGGATGCCTGGGAGATCGGCGACTTCCCGCGCTACACCCTCAACACCACGATCATCTGCACCGGCATTCTGCTGGTGCAGTTCGCCACGATCACGCTGGCGGGCTTTGCCTTTGCGCGGCTCGAATTCGCCGGCAAGACGCTGATCTTCTATTTGTTCCTGATGCAGCTGATGCTGGTGCCGGTGCTGCTGATCGTGCCGAATTTGAGCCTGGTGGCGCAGCTCGGGCTCTACGACACGCTCGCCGGCGTGATGATGCCGTTCTTCGCCTCGGCCTTCGGCACCTTCCTGATGAGGCAGGCTTTTGAAGCGATTCCGACCGAGCTGGAAGACGCCGCCCTGATCGACGGCGCCAGCCTTCTCCAGCGCATCCGCCACATCTACGTGCCGTTGTCGATGCCGAGCTTTTCCGCCTTCGCCATCATCTCCGTTACCAGCCACTGGAACGACTTCCTATGGCCGCTGATGGTGATCAATTCGCCGGACAAGCGGCCGCTCACGGTTGGTCTGTCCGTCTTCACCGCGACCGCCGAAGGCACGCAGGCCTGGGGCACGATTGCCGCCGGCACGCTGATGGTGATCGCGCCGCTGCTCATCACCTTCCTGATCTTCCAGAAGCGCTTCATCAGTTCTTTCGTCACCTCAGGCATCAAATAGGAGAGTTTTCGATGCTGTTTACCCGCAGGCTCATGCTTGGCCTTGCCATGGCAGGCTCCATGGCTGGCGCCCTCGCCGTCCCGGCGATGGCCGAAGGCCCGACCGAGATCGACCTGTTCTTCCCCGTCCCCGTCGACGGCAAGCTCGCCCGCGACATGGGCACCTTGATCAAGGAGTTCAACGAGACCCATCCCGCCATCAAGGCGACCGCCGTCTACACCGGCTCCTATGACGACACGCTGATCAAGACGCGCGCCGCCATCAAGGCCGGCAAGCCGCCGTCCGCCGTGATCATGTCCGCGAACTTCCTGCTCGACATGCAGATCGAGAACGAGCTAACCAATCTCGACAGCCTGATCGCCGCCGACGGCACCACCAAGGACCAGTTCCTCGGCCAGTTCTTCCCGGCGCTCCAAGGCAACGCGGTGATCAACCGCTCGGTCTACGGCGTGCCTTTCCACAATTCGACGCCGCTGCTCTACATTAACGCCGACAAGGCCAAGGAAGCCGGCCTCGATCCGAGCAAGCCGCCGCAGACCTGGGCCGAACTCACCGACTGGGCCAAGAAGCTCACCAAACGCGAGGGCGACAAGGTGACCCAATGGGGCATCGCGATCCCCTGCGCCTATGACTATTGCGGCTGGATGATGGAAACGCTCACCATGACCAATGGCGGGCGCTACTACAATGAGGAGTTCGGCGGCGAGGTCTATTACGACACGCCCTCGATGCTGGGCGCGCTGACCTGGTGGAACGACCTCGTCTACAAGCACAAGGTCCACGCCCCCGGCGCGACGCCCGGCCCGGCCGTCAGCACCTCCTTCATCTCCGGCAATGCTGCGATGATGATGCTCTCGACGGGCTCGCTGACCTATGTGCGCGACAACGCCAAGTTCAACTACAAGGTCGCCTTCATCCCGCGCAACGTCCGCAACGCCGTGCCGATCGGCGGCGCCTCGCTGATCGTTCCGGCCGGCCTCGAAGCCGACAAGCAGAAGGCCGCCTGGACCCTGATCAAGTGGATGACCTCGCCCGAGAAGAGCGCCTGGTGGAGCCGCGCCACCGGCTATTTTGCACCCAACATGGCCGCCTATAAGACGCCTGACATGGTCGACTTCCTCAACAAGAACCCGGACGCCAAGACCGCCGTCGAGCAGCTCGACGTCGCAAAACCCTGGTTCGCGACCTACAAGACGGTGCCGGTCCGCAAGACGCTGGAGGACGAGGTGATGCTGGTCCTTAACGGCAAGAAGCAGCCGAAGGAGGCCCTCGTCGCCGCCCAGAAGGCCGCCGACGAGACGCTAAAGCCGTACAACGCGGAGACCTCGCTGAAGCTCCCGTAAGGCCAGCGATCAGCCAAACAAGCTCGGCGCTCCACGGTGTGGGGCGCCGAACTCATTTCAGGGGTCACGATCGCCTCAGTTGCGCCTGCCGTCGAGCCTGAACACCATCTGCGTCGGACGCACGAACCGCAATGCGACCAGCAGCACGGCCATGACGGTGCACATGTAGATGACAGCCATCGCATCGATCGAATAGACCGGCCGCACACCGCCAGCGAAGACGTTGTAATACAGCGCGACGACCAGGGTCTGCGATCCCCCGCCCGCGAGCAGAAAGGCCAGCTCGAAGTTCGAGATCGTATTCACGAGAACCAGCAGGCCCGCTGTCAAAATGCCGGGCAGCATCAGCGGCAACAGGATGCGGCGGAATATCTGCAGCCGGCTCGCGCCGAGCATCTGGGCCGACCATTCAAGGTTCAAGCTGATCTGCTCGAAGAAAGGCAACAGGATGAAGACCGCAAGAGGAACCATGGGGACGAGCACGGCGAGAATGACGCCAATGACCGTCGCGCCGACACCAAATCCATAAAGCGTCGTGGCAAGCGGAATGCCGTAGGTCATCTGAGGGATCAGCAGCGGCAGGAAGTAGAGCAGCAGCAGGACCGGCTTGGCGTTGAAATTCCGCCGCGCCAGCACGTAGGCCGCCGGAAATCCGATCGCGAGCGCGATGAAGACCACGGCCAGCGCGATAAATAGCGTGATGAAGAGAACATGGGGGAGCTCGAACTCCCGCCATGCGTAGGTAAACCAATCCGTCGTGAATGCCGGCGGCAACGGCTTGCCGAACCAGCGTTTAGCGAACGAGCTCACCACGACATGCGTCACGATTCCGAGCAGGTTCAGGATGATCCCAGCAGGAACAGGTAGATCGCCAATTTCCACATCCGTCCGCGCATCTGCTTCCCCTCAGCGTTTGCCGACGCCCATGGTTGTTGCAATCGTCATGCGGCGGCGAACCAGCACGATGACCACCAGTGCCGCGAGCTGGCAGAGCCCCATGATAACCGCGATCGCGGACGCGTAGGACATGTCATATTGCTCGAAGGCCTGCTGGTAGGCCGCGATCGAGATCGTCCGCGTCGAACCGGCCGGCTGACCAACCATCACCGCGGATGGAAACACGGCAAAGCTCATCACGAAGACGAGGGCAAACGCGATGATCAGGCCCGGTGCGATCAACGGGAACATGACGCGCCGAAAGATGGTCCAGGGCCCGGCACCCAGCATGCGGGCGGAGCTTTCCAGGCTCGGGTCGATGCCGGAGATGTAACCGAGCAACATCAGGAAGCAGAACGGAAAGTTCTGCATGAACAGCGAGAAGATGACGCCGATCGAATTATGCGTCAGTTCGAGCGGGTTCTGGATCAATCCGACCGCTAGCAGCAACTGGTTGAGCCAGCCATTGTGGCCGTAGAAGCCGAGGATCCCTTCCGACAGGAAGACGACACCGAGCGAGATCGGAAGCACGAGAATGGTCGTGATGGTGCGCTCGAACCAGATGCCGCGCCGCATGCCGTATGCGAGGAACAGCGCAACCAACACGACCGCGACCGTCGTCGGCAACGCCAACATGAAGGTCGTCTTGATCGTATTGTACTGGTAGGCGTCGTTGAAGAACGCGACATAGTTCGAGAATATCCCGGCGTCGCGCTTCTTCGGCTGCAAGCTGATGTAGATCCCGTAGAGGAACGGGTAGACGAACATCGCGAGCACGTAGAGCAGCGACGGCGCAAGGCAGAGGATCGCGACGAGATCCAGTTCGCTGCGAGAATCAGAGCGGATGCGAGCCACGGTCTGTCACCTCACTCGCGACGCAGCAGGACGAATTTGTCCGCCGGCAAGGTCAGATCCAGCATCTCGCCCAATACGAGCTTCTCGTGCGAGCGCACCCAGAGCCTTGCGTCGCCATCGAGCGCGATCTCGGCCTCCTGCTCGCGTCCGAGATATTCGACGAGCTCGACCCTGCCGCGCAGCACATTGACGCCATCACCCGACTTGCCGAGACGCACATCTTCCGGCCGGATGGCCAGAACGGCGTGGTCGCCCGGGCGGAAGCTATCCCTGGCCCCCGCCTGCAGGATTTGCCCCTTGAAACCGGCTTCGATCATGCCGCCCGCTTCCTTGCCGAGCGTCACATCGAGGAAATTTCGAAAGCCCATGAAATCCGCCACGAAGACGTTCTTGGGACGGTCGTGGATTTCCTGCGGCGTCCCGACCTGCATGAGCACACCTTCACGCAGCACGACGATGCGGTCGGAGAGCGAGAGCGCTTCGGCCTGGTCGTGGGTCACGTAAATGGAGGTCAAGCCAAGCCGCGTATGCAGCTGCTTGATCTCGGCGCGCATCTCGACCCGAAGCTTTGCGTCTAGGTTGGACAGCGGCTCGTCAAACAGCATCAATCGAGGGTGCAACACAAGGGCGCGCGCGATGGCGACGCGCTGCTGCTGTCCTCCGGAGAGCTGGCCGGGATAGCGGTCTTCATAGCCCGCAAGACGAACCAGACCCAGCATTTCCCGAACGCGCTTGTCGATCTCCTCAGACGAGCGCTTCTGCAGCGAGAGGCCGAACGCGACGTTGCCGAACACAGTCAGATGCGGAAACAGCGCGTAGTTCTGGAACACCATGCCGAACCCGCGCTTTTCGGGCGAGACGTCGTCAATCCGTCGTCCGTTGAGATGGATCTCGCCGTCGCTCGGCGGCACCAGGCCCGCGATGATGCCGAGCGCCGTGGACTTTCCGCACCCGCTCGGCCCGAGGAAGGTGACGAACTCGCCGCCGCCGATCTCCAGCGGAAAGCGGTCGAGCACCACCTTGCCGCCATAACGCTTGGTGATCGACATCTGCAGCTTATCGATAGAGTCGGCCATTCCCCGCCCCGCATACGCGCGCGAGGGCCGCACCTGCGCGCCCTCGCGTCCTGGTCCCGGTTATTGTTATTTCTTGACCTGATCGGCGCCGACCTCGCGGTCCCACCGTTCCATCGCGTAGCTCAGCTCGGTGACGCCCAGCGGAGGCGATACTTTCCATTTGGTCCCGATCTGATCATATTCAGGACGCCAGAACTCCTTCACCTCATCCTGGATGTCCTTGGGCGCCGATGCCAGGGCTGCGGCCTTCACGACCGGCCCGATGAAGGCCTTCCAGCTGAGCGCCTGCTGCTCCGGCTTCCACATGAACTTCATGAGGTCGACGATGACATCGACCTGTTCCTGCGGCACGCCCTTCGGGATGCACCAATAGTGACCGTCCACCACGAACGTGGTGTTCTCCAAAATTGCGATCTTCGAGTCCGGTGGGATCACGCTCTGTGCGCGCGGCTTCATGTCCCATTCCATGATCCCGGCGATCATCCAGCGCTGCCCCTGGGCGAACTCCTTCAACGTGATCGCGGTACCGGTCGGATAATATTCGACGGACTTGCCAAGCTCTTTCAGGAAATCCCAGCTCTTGTCCCAGCCCTTTTCGGGGTCGAGCGGCTTGGAGTCCCCTAGAATGAAGGCAAAGCCCTGGAGGATCGCGCGGCCCGGCCCACTGTTCGCCGGACGCGCATACATGAATTTGCCCGGGTTCGCCTTCACCCAAGTCAGCAATTCCTGCGCCGTCTTCGGCGGGCTCGGCACCTTCGCCGGATTGTAGATCAGCACCGGTCCACCGGCATTGCCGACTGAAGGAATGAGGACGCCCTTGCCCTCGTCGTAAAGCGCCTTGCCCGCATCGGTGAGGCCGTCGCGCGGAAAATTCTTCTGATAATCGGGGATGGCGATGAGCTGGCCGTTCTGGGCGAGCAGCGCGCCGCCATCCTGCCCGGTCAGCACCAGATTGATATCGAGGCGTCCGGCATCCTGCTGCGCCTTGATCTTGGCCGGAAGCTCCGGCGCGGGCGCGCGCTGGATCTTGATCTCGCTGACCTTGTCCGGATTCGCCTTCTTGTAGTTCTCGATGATGGTCTGCACCGAAGCCAGGTCACCGCCGGTATCGATGATCGAAAGACTGATCGGAGCGGCCAGGGCTCCGCTGCAAAGACACGCCCCCAACAGGACGGCGACCATTGGGGTTGCTGACCTCGGCTTCATTCTCGCCTCCCAAGCGCTTTATTTTTTGCGGAATTTGTTATTTATTTGTAAGGCAAGCATCGACGAAATCTTCGCTAGTTGTCAAGCGGTCTGTTCTGTAGCTGTTTGAACTGGCGGCCGATCGCCTTGTGCACGGACTAAAATGTCAAAAACTTGTTTGGAAGCCGAACGCAAAACCGGGCGGAGCCGGACTTGAAAAAGCCTGCGATGAAATCCGCGGAGTTGCCGCTGTCGTCCTCAACGGGACGACTGAGCGACCGGATCTACGACCATGTGCTGGGTCAAATCGCGATCGGCATCCTTCCCGTGAACTGCCGGCTACCGCCCGAGAATGGTCTTGCCGAACTCCTCGGCGTTTCACGGCCCGTCGTTCGCGAGGCGCTGACGCGATTGCGCGATGACGGGTTGATCGCATCACGCCAGGGCGCGGGCTGGTTCGTGACGCGACGCCCGGCCGCCAATGCCTTCGACTTCGCGCCCGTCAGCAGCATCCCCGACATCCAGCGCTGCTTCGTGTTCCGGATGGCCGTCGAGGGCGATGCCGCGGCCCTCGCCGCGCGCAACCGGGACAGGCAAAGCCTGCGCCGCATTCAGCAGGTGCTGACCAGGCTGGATACGATGGTCGCCCAGGGCCGCGAGGGCGGCCTTGGTGTCGAGGAAGATCTCCTCTTCCACCGCACGATTGCGGAGGCGAGCGGCAACCGGTTCTTTGTCGAGACGCTGACCTCGTTGAGGGAGCAGATCGCCATTGGCGTCAATCTCAACCGCAACCTGTCGCTGATTCAGCCGCGCGGTCGCATTCTCAGGGGACAGCAGGAGCATCGCCGCGTGTTCGAGGCCATCGAGGCACAAGACGAGGACGGCGCCCGCCGCGCCATGCGCACGCATGTCGAAAATGCCCGCAAGAGAATATTCGAGGGGGGTTGATCGCCGCGACGTGACCCACCCGCCGCGCGCGGTTAGATCGTCACCACGATCTTGCCGAACTGATTGTTCGACTCCAGGAAGCGATGCGCCTCGACGATCTCCTCGAACGGGAACGTTCTGGCGATCACCGGCTTCAAGCTGCCGTCTGACAGCCCGTCGAGGATGAACGCCTTTGCTTTCGCAAGCCGCACAGGGTCGCTGATGATCTCGTGCACGAGGTAGCCGCGCAGGACCAGGCTCTTGGTCAACACGTTGAAGAGCGGGAACGGCGTCGGCGCGGGGCTTAGCCCGCCATACTCGATCAGGATTCCGCCCGGCGCCATCGCCGCAGTCAACGGCTCGAATGCGGGACCGCCGACGGCGTCAAATACCACGCGGACGCCGCTCGCACCGGCGATCTCCGCGAGCCGCGCTCCGATGTCCTCCTCCTGCGAGGCGATCACGTGCGCAGCGCCGGCCTCGCGTAAGGCGCGCCGCTTGGCCGAGGTCCGCGTCAGGGCGACCGGGACAGCGCCGATCCGGTTCGCGATCTGGATGGCGGCAAGGCCGACGCTGCTCGATGCGGCCGTGACGGCGACGAGGTCCCCTCGCCCAAGTCCGGCGATATCGACCAGCGCGCCGTAGGCCGTCAGATACTGCATCCACACCGCAGCCGCCGCCTCGAAGCCAAGCTCGGGCGGATGCATCACGACGAGTTCGGCCGGAAAGGTGGCAAGCTCGGCATAGGCCGGCCATCGCACCATCGACAGCGGCGGCACGATGCTGACCGCGTCGCCCGGCGCAAAGCCGGCCACGCCTTCGCCGATGGCCTCGACGATACCTGCCGCCTCCAGGCCAAGGCCGGACGGAAATGTCGCGGTCTCGATATAGGTGCCCGTCCGCAACAGGGCCTCCGCACGGTTGAGACCGAGCGCCCTGACCCGGATCTGCACCTCGCCCTTCGCCGGCGGTAGAACGTCGACCGTCTCGATGCGCAGCGCTTCGGGACCGCCATGCCGGTGAAAGCGAACGACGCGGGTCATGGATACACTCCAAAACAGTTGAACTGAATGGAGCTATGCCGATCCCACCGAAGTGGATAAATGGCCCGAATACGCGAACAGTCGAAACCAGGAGTTTTCAATCATGGACCGCCTGACCAGCATGGCCGTATTCGTCCGGGCTGTCGATCTCGGCTCGTTCGCAGCCGCGGCCGACGCCCTGGAGATGTCGGGGCCGATGGTCGGCAAGCATGTGCGCTTCCTCGAAGAACGCCTCGGCGTCCGCCTCCTCAACCGCACCACGCGGCGCCAGAGCCTGACCGAGGCTGGCCAGGCCTATTACGAGCGCTGCCGCACGGTACTCAGCGAGGCCGAAGCCGCCGACGCCGTCGTGGCCGATGAACTCTCCGCGCCACGCGGCAGGCTGCGCGTGACCATGCCTGCCCTGCTCGGACGGCACTGCATCGCCCCTCTGTTGATGAAGCTCGCGCGAAAATATCCGCATCTCGAGCTCGACCTCTCCTTCGGCGATCCCATCGCTGACATCATCGAGGCCGGCTACGATCTTGCGATCCGGACCGGCGATCTCGACGACCAGTCCGGTCTGATCACGCGGCGCATCGCAAGCCAGCGCATGGTGGTGTGTGGCGCGCGGTCCTATCTGCGCGCCAACGGCAAACCGAAATCGCTCGACGATCTCGCCGCGCATCAGGCGATCATCTATCGCCGCTCTGGGCGTGTCCGGCCGTGGCTGTTTCCGCAAGCCGACCAGCCGCCACGCGAGATCATGCCTTCGGGCAGGCTGAGGCTCGACGATATGGAGGCGATCGCGGACGCCGCCGCTCAGGGCATGGGTCTCGCCTGGCTGCCTTATTGGCTGGTCCGCGAGCGCCTCAACAGCGGCGCGCTGATCGGCCTGTTCGAAGGCCAGCCCGAATTCCTCTACGAATGCCACGCTCTGTGGCCCCGTTCGCCCCGGATTCCGCCAAAAGTCCGTGCCGCCGTGGACGCGCTCGCTGCCGCCTTGCCGAAGCTCATGGGGTGATGGGCGAGCCCGCCCCCGTTAACCCCCCGTCCACCATCCGGCTTGCCGTGCGGCCGGTAACCACGAGCATTAACAGACCCTCAACGTACCCCCGACAAATCTATCAATGTTTCTGGAGATTCGCCGTGGATCTGTTGGTTTTCGAGTTCCTGGGGCTGGCGCTGGTCGCCATGTGCGTGGTCGTGGTGGCGCTGCCCTGCGCACGCAAATCCTCACACCGGATCCGTTACGAATAGAAATTTCGTCGGAAACAGGCGATTCCGGCCCGATGCAAGGCTCGAATTCGCTTCGAGCCCCTTGACATCACAGCGCTTTCGGCAGAACGGCTGATACCAAGTGTCATGGGCCGTTCATGGATTTGATTACCACCACCGCTGACCTCGCGGCTGCCTGCAGCCGGCTGGCCAAGCACCCCGTCATCACAGTCGATACCGAGTTCCTACGCGAGACCACCTACTACCCGCTGCTGTGCGTGGTGCAGATGGCGAGCGCCGAGGAAGCCGTGGTGATCGACACCCTGGCCGAGGGCATCGACCTCAAGCCGTTCTTCGACCTGATGGGCAACGAGGGCGTGCTGAAGGTATTCCACGCCGCCCGCCAGGACATCGAGATCATCTGGCACCAGGCCAACATCATCCCGCACCCGGTGTTCGACACCCAGGTCGCGGCGATGGTGCTCGGCTATGGCGACAGCATCGCCTATGACGCGCTGGTCGAGAAGGTCACCGGCCACCGCCCGGACAAGACCCACCGCTTCACCGACTGGTCGCGCCGGCCGCTGACGAAAGAGCAGATGCACTACGCGGTGTCCGACGTCACGCACCTGCGCGACGTCTTCGCAGCGCTGGATGCCGACCTCAAGAAGCGGCGCCGCAGCGAATGGGTCTCCATCGAGATGGAGGTCCTGACCTCGCCCCGCACTTACGACTTCCACCCCGAGCGCGCCTGGGAACGGCTGAAGACGCGGGTCCGCAAGCCCAAGGACCTCGCGGTCCTGATGGAGGTCGCGGCCTGGCGCGAGCAGGAAGCGCAGAGCCGCGACGTGCCGCGCGGCCGCGTGCTGCGCGATGAAGCCATCAGCGACATCGCGACCCACGCGCCGAACACGCTGGAGAAGCTCGCCCATCTGCGCTCGGTGCCGAAAGGGTTCGAGAAATCCAAATGGGGCGCGGACATCGTCGCCGCGGTCGAGCGCGGGCTGGCGCGGGATTTTGCGACGCTGCCGAAGCTGGAGAAGCCGCGCAACAACAACAATGGCGCCGCCATCGTCGAGCTGTTGAAGGTCCTGCTGCGCATGACCGCGGAGCGCCACGCGGTCGCCAGCAAGGTGATCGCCACCGTTGACGATCTCGAAGAGATCGCAGCCGACGACGAGGCCGACGTCCCCGCCTTGCGCGGCTGGCGCCGCGAGCTGTTCGGCGATGCCGCGCTGAAACTGAAGCGCGGCGAGCTGGCGCTGGCGATCGAGAAGGGTCGCGTGATCGGGGTTCAGCGGGCGTAGGCGGCCCGCTCCGCTCTCACCACGCCGTCATTGCGAGCGAAACGAAGCAATCCAGACCGTCTCCGCGGAATAGCCTGGATTGCTTCGTCGCCAGCGCAAAATTGCTTCGCAATTTTGTCGCGGGCTCCTCGCAATGACGAAGAGAGAGCTTACGCCGGCGTCAGCTTCGCCACTTCCGGCTTCATGTCGTTCAGCACGCCCGCGATCGCCGCGATCAGCTCGTCGATCTGGGCCTTGGTGACGATCAGCGGCGGGCAGATGGCGATCGCATCCAGCATGTTGCGCGAGATCACGCCGCGCTCCTGGAGCATGCGGCTGGCGATGCCGCCGACGGCACCGGGTGTGCTGGCGGCCGTCTTGCGTCCCTTGTCGAGCACGAGCTCGATCGCCGCGATCATGCCGACGCCGCGGACCTCGCCGACCAGCGGATCGCTGGTGAGCTCGCGCAGCTTGCCCTGCATGTAGCCGCCGAGCTCGGCGGCGTGCGCGACCAGGCCGCGCTCCTCGATGATCTTGAGATTCTCCAGCGCGATGGCCGAGCCGACGGGATGGCCGCCCGCGGTGAAACCGTGGCCGAGCACGCCGATCTTGTTGCTCTCGTCCGCGATCGGCTCGAACATGCGATCGTTCAGGATGATCGCCGACAGCGGGAAATAGCTCGAGGTGATCTGCTTGGAGACCACCATCACGTCCGGCTTGATGCCGTAGGTCTCGCAGCCGAACATCTTGCCGGTGCGGCCGAAGCCGCAGATGACCTCATCTGCGACCAGCAGGATGTCGTACTTCTTCAGGACTGCCTGGATCTTGTCCCAATAGGTCGCCGGCGGCACGACGACACCGCCCGCGCCCATCACCGGCTCGCCGAAGAAGGCCGCGATCGTATCCGGGCCCTCCTTCTGGATCAGCGCGTCGAGCTCCTCGGCCCGGCGCGTCGCGAACGCCTCCTCGCTCTCACCGGGCGCGCCGTCCTTGTAGAAGTGCGGCGAGCCCGTGTGCAGGATGTTGGGCAGCGGCAGGTCGAACGAGCGGTGGTTGTTCGGAAGGCCGGTGAGGCTTGCCGAGGCAATGGTGACGCCGTGATAGGCGCGCATCCGGCTGATGATCTTCTTGCGCTGCGGCTGGCCAAGCGAATTGGAGCGATAGGCGATCAGCTTGAGGACGGTGTCGTTCGCCTCCGAGCCGGAATTGGTGAAGAACACCTTGCTCATCGTGACAGGCGCGAGCGCCACCAGCTTCTCGGCGAGGTCGATCGAGGGCCCGTGCGATTTGGCGGAGAACGTATGGTAGAACGGCAGCGCCAGCATCTGCTTGTGCGCCGCCTCGACCAGCCGCTTCTCGTTGAAGCCGAGCCCGACGCTCCACAGGCCGGCCATGGCCTCGAAATAGCGCTTGCCCGACGCGTCGAACACGTAAGGACCCTCGCCGCGCTCGATCACCAGCGGACCGGCCTGCTGATGCGCGCGCGCGTTGGTATAGGAATGGAGCTGGTAGGCCACATCCCGGGCCTCTTGCGAATTGGGCAGCATGGACATTGCGGGATTCCTCAACGGTGCGTCATTGGAGGTCATGACGCAGACCTGTCCAAACGACGAGCTTGTCCAAAGAAAACGTCGACATCTTGGCTATTGCGGCAGGCCGCAACTTGCAACGTCATTTCGTTGGCAACAAGCGCACACGAGCGTTGCAGGAAAGCAGCGCTCGCACGTCGGCAGGATATATCGCCTCGGCTAGCCTCGCCGTGCCAGCACGAAGGCCGCCGCCGCGGCGATCAATGCCGGGACGGCCGCAGCGCCAAACAGCGGCTGCGGTCCCATGTCGCGGGCCAGCATGACGCCGCCGATGAGAGGCCCCACGATCGAGCCGATGCGGCCGATGCCCAGCGCCCAGCCCACGCCGGTCGATCTGATCGCCGTCGGATAGAAGGTCGCCGTCAGCGCGTTCGAGGCGATCTGTCCTCCGACGATGCAAAATCCCGACGCGAAGATCGCGATCGTGACCAGGACGATCGAATGGCTGGCCATGCCGACGGCCGCAACCGCGACGGCCGCCACGAGATAGGTCAGCGACAACGCGCGAAACGAGAAGCGGTCGATGAACTGGCCGAGCGTGAACGTGCCGACCACGCCGCCGACCTGGAGCATAGCACCAATCGCAGCCGCGCCCGAAACCGACACGCCGAGATCGTTGAGCACGGTGGGCAGCCAGTTCGACAGCAAATACAGGTCGAGCAGGCTCATGAAGAACACGACCCAGAGCAGAACCGTCACCGATGCGCGGCCCTCTGCAAACAAATGCGCGACGGGCAATCCCGACAATTTGGGCTCCTGGACCACGAATTTGGCGTTGCCGGCGATGGATACCCCCGGGGCTAGCTTTTGCAGGAGGTTCGCCACCTCGCGGTCGCGGCCGCCCATCATCGCGAGGAACCGGATCGACTCCGGCAACGCCTTGAAGAGCAAAGGCAGAAGCAGCAGCGGCACGAGGCCGCCGACGAGGAACACCGAGCGCCAGCCGAAAGCCGGGATCATGGCGGCCGCCAGCAGCCCGCCCAGGGCCGCACCGATCGAAAAGCCTGCGAACATGATCATGACCATGGTGGCGCGGCGGCGATGCGGGCTGAATTCGGAGGTCAGCGCAATCGCATTGGGCATCGCACCGCCGAGACCAAGACCGGTCAGAACGCGCAACGCGATCAGCCAGGTCGTATCCACCGCGAACACGGTGAGCAGCGTCCCGATGCCGAACACCAGCGTGCTTGCGAGGATGATGCGGCGGCGACCGATCCTGTCGGCCATCGGACCGAAGATCAGGGCGCCGATCATGAGACCCAGAAGCCCCGCGCTGAACACCGGACCGAGGCTGCCACGCGCCAGCTTCCATTCCTGCGCGACTGCGGGCGCGACATAACCGATGGCCTGGGTGTCGAAGCCGTCGATGAACAGCACCGCGGCGCAGACGAGCAGGACCCGGATCTGAAAGGCGCCGACCGGCTGACGATCGACATAGGCGGGAACGTCGACCGTGCCTGACACGATCTCATCCGTAGCTGTGACGGCCATGCCCAACCCCTCCCCGGCAGCTCATGCACTATTATTCTTCTAAAAATCTCTTATAATGAGATTATCACGAAGGCAAGTCGCTGCCGTGCCACCGTTTTGCGGCCGGCGTGAATGCGGGTATCACGGCGAATACGCGAAGCTGGATCGAATCTCACTTGGTCAAAGCAAACAGTCAGGATCGGGTCCTTGCCGTGCTCGATCTCTTCACCGAGGCACGGCCGCAATGGTCGCCCGAAGAGCTCATGAAGGAGCTCGGCTACACGAGGCCGACGCTGTATCGCTATCTGAAGAGCTTGAAGGACAGCGGCTTCGTGATGCCGACGCGCGGCGGCCGGTTCGCGCTTGGCCCGCGCGTGGTGGAGATGGACTATCTCAGCCGCCGTTCCGATCCGCTGATCGCAGCAGCCACCCCGCATCTGGAGCGGCTGTCGGCCGCGCACCCCTGTACGGCCCTGGTCGTGCGTTGGTATGGCGAAAAGATGCTGTGCGTGGCTTCGATCGCCTCCGTCGTGAATCCCGTGAGCAGCTATCCGCGCGGCCGACCGATGGCGATGGGACGCGGCGCCATCGCGCGCTCGATCATGGCTTTTCTGCCCAAGCAGCGCGTGATGCCACTGGTGGCGCGCTATGCCGCCGATCTGCGCAGCGTCGGCGTCGGCGACACTTCCGACGAAATCCTCGCAGCGCTGAAACGTGTGCGGCGCGCGGGCGTCGCCGTTGCCTTTGGCGAAGTGACACCGGGCGCGGTCGGGATCGCCGCGCCGATCCTCGATGCGGGCTACCCGATCGCAAGCCTCTGCATCACGATCGCCGGACCACATGCCAAGGGCGAGTTGATCGATCGCATCAGCGCGGAGGTCCGCGAAGCGGCCCGGCAGATCTCCGAGACCGCGACAGACGGCATCACATCATAATCTCACTATGTGAGATTTTACTTGACGAGATCCATGCGACGTCTCATGAGGACGAGCGATCGCGCCTCGCGCGATGACAATCGTGGGGAAGCGATGTGAGGCAGGCTTCAGCGGATAGCGACGCGCCCGTCGTGATCGTCGGCGGCGGACCGGTCGGGATGGGTCTGGCGATCGGCCTTGGCCAGCGCGGCATTAAGACCATCGTCGTGGAACGCCACGAACAGCCGCAGCCGATCCCTAAGGGACAGAACCTCACGCAGCGGACGATGGAGCATTTCCATTTCTGGGGCGCGGAGGCAGCGCTGCGCGCGGCCCGCACCATTCCTCCCGACTACGGCATCGGCGGAATGACCAGCTACGGGACGCTGCTCAGCGGCTATAATTACAACTGGCTGCAGCGCGAACTCGTCCGCCCCTTCTATTTCACCGACAACGAACGCCTGCCGCAATACGCAACCGAAGCCGTGTTGCGGCAACGGGCGGCACAGCTTCCCTCCATTGACCTGCGATACGGCTGGACCTGCCGGGATGTCCGGCCTGACGCCGAGGGCGTGAGCCTCGACATCGAAAATCGCGACGGGATGACACAGAGCCTTCGCGCCGACTACGTGATCGGCTGCGATGGCAGCCGATCGATCGTGCGCGAACGTGCCGGCATCACCCAGACCCGCTCCGACCACGACCGGCTAATGGTGCTGCTGGTGTTTCGCTCCGTCGAATTGCATCGACTGCTCGAGGCCTTTCCAGGCAAGTCCTTCTATAGCGTGTTGCATCCGGACCTCGAGGGCTATTGGAAGTTCTTCGGCCGGGTCGATCTCGGCAGCACCTGGTTCTTCCATGCCCCCGTTCCCGCGGACACCACCGCCGACAATTTCGATTTCCGACGCTTGCTGCACGATGCCGCCGGAGCACAATTCGACATCGAATTCGAGCACGTCGGATTCTGGGATCTTCGCTTCACGGTCGCGGACAGCTACCGCGCAGGCCGCGTCTTCGTCGCCGGAGATGCCGCGCACAGCCATCCGCCCTACGGCGGCTATGGCATCAACACCGGCTTCGAGGACGCCGTAAATCTGGCGTGGAAGCTTGCCGCGATCCTGCAAGGCTGGGCGCCAGCCGGTCTGCTCGACAGCTACGATGCCGAGCGGCGTCCGGTGTTTGCGTCCACCGCGCGCGATTTCATCGAAACCCCGATCTTCCGCGACCGCGATTTTCTTCGCCGCCACGATCCGGCGCGCGATCGGGCGGATTTCGAGGTCGCCTGGCACGAGCGGCACTCCGGCGCACGCGCCGAGGTCAACGCCTTCGAGCCGAACTACGAGGGGTCACTAATCGTCTTTGGTCCGGCCGGCGCTGTCTGCAGCGCGATCGGCTCGCACGCCTATCCGGCGCGCGCAGGTCATCATCTCACGCCGCAACCTCTGTCGTCAGGCAAAAACGTGTTCGAGGAATTGGGTGACGGCTTCACCTTGATCGATCTGACGGACGGCACCGCGGCTACAGCTCTCGAGCAAGCCGCCGCGCGGCTTGCCATCCCGCTGAGGGTGATCAGGGACACCGCATCAGGCGGCCGCGAGAAATACGAGGCGCGGCTGATCCTGGTGCGGCCCGATCAATTCGTTGCCTACGCGGGCGACAATGCTGATGGCGCATCCGATATCCTGATGCGCGCCATCGGCCGATCCTGAGAGAAATGCTTTCGCCGCACGCGCGAAACCCTACGCCGCGCCGTCGTCATCCTCTTCGTCGGCAGCGCGAGCGGCTTCCTTCACCTCCACCAACGCCATCGAGAGCAGATAGACGGTCGTGGGCAAGCCGACGCGGCGCGCCATCTCCACGGCACGCGACAAATCGCTCGCCAGCTCCTTGAGCTCGTCCCCCCGTGACAATGTCCCACCCCATCCATCCGCCGACCACGGTCGCCTAGACCGCGATGGCGCCGCTGGTTCTGATCAGTTCGGCGCTGGCATGGACTGTAGCAAAATTCCCGATCACATTCACCACCGACTGTTTGTAGGCGGCGGCATCGCCCGTGGCCGGCTGCCGGCAGGCCACGGCGTCAGTGACGATCTGGTAGCGATGGCTGCGGTGAAACCCGTCGACGGCGGTGGCCAAGATGGTTTCGTCCAGGGAAAAGCCGACTAGAATGCAGCGCACATTGCGGATATTGGACATGTAGTCCACGAACCGCGAGGAGCTGTAGGCCGACGGCAGCGGGTGCTCGAACGTCATTTCACCCGGCCGCGGCTTCGCCTCCGCGATCCAATCAGTCAGCCTGGATGCCGGATTGAACCAGGCCGCTTGGGCGATGCGCTTCAGATGCATCACCGGCCAGAGATTGGTGCGCCACAACGTCAGGAGTTCCAGGCAGCGCACGGTGGCGGCTTCGCCGTCGAGGATGACATGGCGACGCCCGGGGGTCAGATATTCGACCTGGAGATCCGCACAGACCAGGATCGGCGGATCATCGGTAATGGAAGCCAGCATTGTCTTGCGCAGAGCTGCACCAATTTCAGTGATCGGCGAGTGCGAGGTCCCGTAGCGGCGAGGTCACCGCCCGCCCCGCGGATGCGTCGAGCACGCCGGGCCGGTCCCAATCGCCCTCGGGGCGAATGATCACATAGGGATCGCTGTCCAGCGTGATGGCGTCCGGCCCCGGCTCGATCTCCAGCAGCATCTCCGTGTAGGAGAAATCCGAGAAGGTGATCTTGCGGTTGTGACCGAGCGGCTTGGCGCCGAAATGAGCCCAGAAATCGACCAACCGGTCCTGCGCCTGGCCGTAGATCTTGCGAAAGCCCTTGCGCTTCACATAGTCGACGCTCGCCTGCACCAGCTTGAACGAGACGCGCGAGCGCCGATATTGATGACGCACCGCGAGCCGCTCCACCTTGGCGAAATCCCCGAAGAAGCGTACCCGCAGGCAACCCGCAGGCTCGTTGCCGACGTAGCCGATGAAGTGGGCTGCGACCATGTCGTTGCCGTCGAACTCCTCGTCGAACGGACAATCCTGCTCGGCGAGATAGACCGCCGAGCGAATGGCGGTGACCAGCATGAGGTCGTTGGGATCGCGCGCGAGGCGAATGGTGATGGCGCGGGAGTCGGGCTTGGCGAGGGGAATTCTAGTGCCGTGCATCTGCAAAACTCCTTGTTTGGATGATCGCGCCCGGCATCCGCATCGGCTGCCGATGCCAGGGCCGCTCGTAACACCAGAGATCGGGCTGGAAGCTCGGGACGGGGTCGAATCCCGTCGCCTTCATGATGTCGCGTCCGGCCACGGTTGACGGCTGCGCATAGCAATCCGCGCCGCGAAACCTTACCTGACGGAGATGAGCCGCGGCCTTGCCCAGACCAGCGATACCTCGGCCCGTCGCCGCGATCGCCCAGATGTAGATCGCGGCAACCTCTTCCTTCGCGGAAGCGAGATAGCGCGTTTCGGGTGCGGTCAGGCAGATCTCGTCGAGCAACAGCGCATCATGTCCGCGGTCGTTGAAGAACAAGAAGGCCATGCCGCCGACCAGATTGCCCTTGCGACTGAACGTCAGGATGCTCTGAGGATCGAACGTGAAATATCGCGCAAGCTCTGCCGTTCCGATCTGCACACCCGGCACCAGCCGGTGCGCCATTTCGGAAAGCGCAGCAATTTCGGAAGATTGCGCACATCGGACATCGACGTCCGGACTGAGCGGCAAGGCATCGAAATCATGCCTTGCGGCAAAGGAGCCCCTTTCCATACTCATGTCACCCCTTTATCGTTCGAGGATTTAGTGCCCCGCTATGACGATGACCTTAGCGGTTGGGGATCTGGCGTATGCAGCAGTTATTGCACCGGGGTGCTGCTTTGATGCAGCACCGTGAAGAAGCCCTGGACGCGTCCTGGGACGATTTGAAACTCTTTTTAGCTTGCGCAAAATATAAAAGTTTCCGCAACGCGGCCGAAGAACTCGGCCTCACCTCCACCACGCTGATGCGCAGGATCGACCGGCTCGAAGAGAGCATCGACTGCAAGCTGTTCCTGCGCGACCAGAGCGGACTGACGCTCAGCGATGAAGGCGCTGCGATGATCGCCGACGTCGCGCATATGGAGCGTCATGCCTTCAACGTCTTCCGGCGTGCCTCGCGATCGTCGAACGACACGTCAGGCACCGTGCGCGTCGCGGTGACGGAAGGTCCCGGCAATTTCTGGATCCTGCCGCGGCTGATCGATTTCCAGAAGACCTATCGCAAGATCACCGTCGATCTGCGCTGCGCGATGGAGCAGGCCGACGTCGCCCGGCTTGAATCCGACATCGCGATCCAGCTCGAGCCGCCGACCAATCCCGACCTAATCGTCGCCAAGCTCGGCCGCCTGCACATCTATCCCTTCGTCTCCAGGGAATACGAGAGCCTCTACGGCGTGCCGGCGTCCCTGGCCGAGTTGAAGAACCATCGCATCATCAAGCAGAGCGCGCCGCAGGTCGACGACGGCGCCTACGCGCGCGTGCTTGGACTGAAGTCGCTCGAGGGCATCGTCGGGATCAAGACCAACTCCTCGGTCGGCGTGCTCTATGCGGTGGAGCGCGGCGCCGGCATCGGCTTCCTGCCGACCGTGTCGATCGCGCTCGGCGCACCGCTCGTTACCGTCGATCTCGGCGTCAGCCACCACGCCGATCTCTGGCTCACCTATCACAAGGAATTTCGCAACTCCGAGCGCCACAAAATCGTGGTCGACTGGCTGAAGAAGATCTTCGATGCCAAGACCTATCCCTGCTTCCGCGACGAGTTCATCCATCCGAATGCGCTGGTGCCAATGATGACGGCCGCGCGCGAGGGCTTTGGGCTAACGGGTTATGTCGCGGCAACGCCGACGTAGAGGCAGGGCGCGCTTCGCCCTCACCATCTGTATTCGAAGCCGACCGTGCCCTGGTGCGACGTCAGCTCGTTGCGGAACTTGCCGTCATAATTGATGTAGAGCCGCGCGACGCTGGTGAGGCTGAGCGAGGCCGAGGCGCCGGCATCCATGCCGTAACGGCCCTCCCCGATGCCGGGAACGACGATGCTCTGGGTTCCCAGGCTGACCTGCACCGATCCCAGGTTCTGGTAGAAATTGTCGACGAACTTGCCGTAGGCCGACAGGTCCAGGATCTTCTGGTCGTAGATGAAGTAGCGCCCGATCTCCGCGCCGATCATCACGCGCGCGCGTGAGAGTGCCGTGGAGCCGACGTCCAATGGATCGAGTCCTCCGGCCTCCTGGAACGCAGCGCTGGTGGCGCGCAGATATTCGAGCGCGCCCTTGGGCACGACGCGCACCTGGTCCTTGGTCCAGTAGTAGCTGATCTCGGTCAAGCCACCGTCGATCGCGGCACGATAGCCCGCGGTCGCAAGACCAACGCCGGTGTCCCTGCTGGAACGGACCTTGCCGAAACCGTGCACCACCGCGAACGCCCAGGTCCACGGTCCCTTGTCGACCGAACCGTTGAAACCGATCTGCGTCAGGTCGAGCGTCGCCGACTGGAGCGCCAGCGGCACGTCGATGTCGGTATGGCTCTGGTCGACGGAGAAGCCGAGATTGACGCCCGGCGCGACCCGCGCGCCGAAGCCGGCGACACCGCCAAAGGTCTTGCGCTTATCGCCGACGAAGTCGCCTTGCGCGTCGGTCCGGACCGAGATGCCATAGCCTTCGAACCAGGTGCGGTAGAGCGGATCCTCCGTGCTCGCCGAGGCGCCGCCCCCACCGGGATTGGTGCGCCATGCACGGTTCACGCCGCTAGAGGCCTGGTTGCCGAGCCGCTCCAGGAAATTGGAGCCAAGATTGAGCGCACTGTTGCCGGCCGACTGGTCGTAATTGGTCGCGGTCGGCATGGGGGTCGGTGACGCCGTGGGTGTCGGGGTCGGGGTCGGCGTGGGCGTCGGACTCTGCGCGAAGGCCGATGTCGCCGACATCGTCACGACGAATCCAAGCGCCATGACGAGCGCAGCCGCGATCCGGCAGACACGGCCCAGCCCGACCGTCTGCCGTGTCCCGGAGAGCTGCAGGGCGCAGCGCATGACGACTAATCCCGAAGCAAAGTGGCGGAGCGCAAAAATGCAACACGAACGGCGCGCGCTTGCGGCGATTTGTGCCGAACTGCCACGCAGGGTCAACCGGTTGGCGCGCTGGAGCGGGGCTATTGCCTCGATTGTGGTTCCCTTGCCACAGGTCGAAAATAGCAGACAGCGACAGCCGCCCGCGATCTTGAAAGCCGTGCGCCGCTTGCTAACGCGCGAATTTCATGTTGCAATATTGGACACAATCGGAATTGGCCGCTCGGCTGTGCGTTTCGCGACATTGAGACTCGAACAGACTACCGGAAGCCCGTTTGTGGCGTGGCACGCGAAACTGCGGCCGCGTCTTTTTTGTATCTAGTGGAGGAGATGAGCGATGCCGCAAAAGGGCACCGTCAAATGGTTCAACCCGACCAAGGGCTATGGGTTCATCAAGCCGAACGGCAGCGATAAGGACGTGTTCGTCCATATCTCGGCCGTCGAGCGTGCCGGACTCTCGACCCTTAATGAGAACCAGGTGGTTGAATTCGACCTCGTGGAGAACCGCGGCAAAGCATCCGCGGAGAACCTCAAGGTCTCCTGATTTCTCTCAAAGCTTCGCGCGAGAGATCATGACGATGCCCCCGGCTCTGCCGGGGGATTTTGTTTGCGAAGACGAAACACGGTGCGACGGCGCTTCAGCGCACCACTGGCGAAACCAGGAAATTCTCCGACGGCCCGCTACCCGCCGTCTTGCACACATCGCCCTCGATCTGGACCTTGCCGGTCGCAAGCAGCCGCAGCGCTTCCGGATAGATGCGGTGCTCCACCTCGAGAATGCGCTCCGACAGCGTAGCGCCCGTGTCATGGTCGCTGACGGGCACCGCGCCCTGCATCACGATCGGGCCGGCATCGGTCTCGGGGATAACGAAGTGCACTGTCGCGCCTGACAGTTTGACGCCGGCGCGCAAAGCCTGACCGTGCGGGTCCAAACCCGGGAACGACGGCAGCAGCGAGGGATGGATGTTGAGCATCCGCCCGTACCAGGCCTTGGTGAACTCGGCCGTGAACAGGCGCATGAAGCCGCCGAGACAGATCAGCTCGATGCTGTGCTGGTCGAGCGCGGCCTGCAGCAGCTTTTCGAAGCCGGCGCGGTCCTTGCCGAACGGTTTGCTCTCGATCACCAGCGTGTTCACGCCGCTCGCCTTGGCGCGTTCGAGCCCCAGAGCGCCGGCCTTGTTCGAGATGACGAGCGAGATTTCTGCCGGAAAATCCGGTGCAGCAGAGGCCCTGATCAGCGCGGACATGTTGGAGCCGCGGCCGGAGATCAGGATGGCGACGCGGCGCTTCATTACAGCGCCGGTCATCACAGTGCCAGGTCGAGGTGGCCGTTATAGACGACGCGGTGCTCGCCCTCGGCCGGGATCACGCTACCGAGCTGCGCCACCGTCTCACCGGCATCGCTGAAGACCTGCGCGACCTGATCGACCTTGTCGGGCTCGACGATCGCGATCATGCCGATGCCGCAGTTGAAGGTGCGCAGCATCTCGAGCTCGGCGATACCGGCTTGAGCAGCCAGCCATTTGAACACCGGCAACACCGGCAGGCGCGCCAGATCGATACCGACGCCGAGATCTTTCGGCAGGACGCGCGGAATGTTGTCGGTGAAACCGCCTCCGGTGATGTGGGCGAGCCCCTTCACCGCGCCGGTCTCGCGGATCGCACGCAGGCAGGATTTGACGTAGAGCCGCGTCGGCGTCAGCAGCGCGCCGCCGAGCGTCATGACCGGCGCGAACGGGGCCGGCGCCTCGAAGCTGAGGCCGGACTGCTCGACGATCTTGCGCACCAGCGAGAAGCCGTTGGAGTGCACGCCGGACGAGGCAAGGCCGATCACGGCATCGCCCGCGGCGATGTCCTTGCGCGGCAACAGGGTACCGCGCTCGGCGGCGCCGACGGCAAAGCCGCCGAGGTCGTAATCACCGTCCTTGTAGAGGCCGGGCATCTCGGCGGTCTCGCCCCCGATCAGGGCGCAGCCGGATTCGCGGCAGCCTTCGGCGACCCCCGCGACGATCGCCGCGGTCGCCTCCGGATCGAGCTTGCCGCAGGCGAAATAGTCCAGGAAGAACAATGGCTCGGCGCCCTGCACCACGAGGTCATTGACGCTCATGGCGACGAGGTCGATGCCGATACCGCCATGCAGGCCGGTTTCGATCGCGATCTTGACCTTGGTTCCGACGCCGTCGGTGGCGGCGACCAGGACGGGATCCTTGAAACCGGCCGCCTTGAGGTCGAACAGGCCGCCGAATCCGCCGATCTCGGCGTCGGCGCCGGGCCGCGCGGTGGCGCGCACCATCGGCTTGATCAGATCGACCAGGCGGTTGCCCGCGTCGATATCGACGCCTGAATCGGCGTAAGTGAGGCCGTTTTTGCGGTCGGTCATGCCCGATTTCCAGTGGGTTTGCGGCTGGTTACGTCGAATTCCGGGGACGCGCAATGGCAAGCGTGGCGCCCCGCCCTATACTATGTAGATATCAACCGGTTCAGCCCTCAAACGGGCCGGATTCGAGGTCAGGCCGGGTGCCAGGAAGCGCCGCGTGAGTATTCCGAATATCATTACCCTGGGCCGCATCATGCTGGTCCCAATCATCGTCTGGGCCATCGTGTCGAGCCAAATGGAGGTTGCGTTCGCCGTCTTCCTCATTGCCGGCGTCAGCGACGCGGTCGACGGTTTCCTCGCCAAGCGCTTCAACATGACGAGCGAGCTCGGCGCCCTGCTCGATCCGCTCGCGGACAAGGCGCTGCTGGTCTCGATCTATCTGGCGCTGGGGATCTGGGGCGACATCCCGCGCTGGATCGTGATCCTGGTGGTGTCGCGGGACATCATGATCGTCGCCGCCGTGATCGTGTCCTGGCTGTTCGACAAGCCGGTCGAGATGAAGCCGTCGAAGGTGTCGAAGCTCAACACCGCCGCCCAGGTGTCCTATGCGGCGCTGGTGCTGGCCTCCCTCGCCTTCGGCTTCAAACCGGCGCCCTATGATATGATCCTGATGGGCCTCGTCACGGTCTTCACGCTCTCGTCCGTGTCGCTCTATCTCGTCGAGTGGCTGCGGCACATGAGTACGATCGAAGCCAAGTAGCACGCTCGAGGCCAAGTGAGCCGGGATGCGGCCCCGCAAAAGGCCAACTCCCGCTCGATGAAGTCGAATCTCTTCAAACGAAGCCGGCGTGCCGGCACGGAGCACAGCAAGCGTGGCAGGCCGCGTTCATCCCCGACAATTGGCATTCTTGCTTCCGCACGCGGAAAGCCTTAGCCGGGATAATTTCCTCGAAGGCCCCGCCAACGAAGCCGGTCTTGCCCTCATCGATGCCTGGCCTGAATGGCCGAACCGGATCATGTGGCTGGCCGGCCCGGAAGGAAGCGGCAAGAGCCATCTCGCCGCGATCTGGGCCGAGGCTTCCGGCGCCCGCTCGACCACAGCCAATGGGCTGACCGCCGAAAACGTCCCGGGCGCGCTCGCCACCGGCGCGCTGGTGGTCGAGGACCTCAGGGCAAAACAGTTCGACGAGCGGGCCCTGTTTCATCTGATGAACCTCGCCCGCGAGGATGGGGCCTACCTGCTCTTCACCGGCCGCGAGGTACCGGCGTCGATCGACATCGAGCTGCGCGACCTGCGCTCGCGGCTGCGCGCGGTGCCTGTGATCTCGCTGCTGCCTCCCGACGACCAGCTCTTCCGCGGCCTGATCGTCAAGTTCTGCACCGATCGCCAGCTCACCGTGGATGAGAGCGTGGTCAGCTACCTCGCCACCCGCCTGGAGCGGTCCTCGGCGGCCGCACGGGAGGCCGTGCAGCTGCTCGACAGCGAGGCCCTGCGCCTCGGTCGCCCCGTCACACGGGCGCTGGCCGCCGAGCTGCTTCGGGACGCCTGACCCTTCCACCCCGGCTCCAAGGCCGCTTGACGCGGCGCGGCGGCGGAACATCAATGTCATCGAAACGTCATCGGACTAACACATGCTCCCGCCGGTTTTGCGCATAAGTCGCAAATTGGGGCGAACTGGATGGATCGACTTCTGATGGACTCTGCGCAAGCTGTTGAAATTAAAGAAAAAGCCCCGGAGACCGAGGGCCTGCCGGCGATCGCCTCAAGTCCCGAGCGCTTCATCAATCGCGAGCTCTCCTGGCTGCACTTCAACCGCCGCGTCCTGGAAGAAGCGGTCAATCCCAGCCACCCCATGCTGGAGCGGGTGCGATTCCTGTCGATTTCAGCGAATAACCTCGACGAGTTCTTCATGGTTCGCGTCGCCGGCATCAAGGCCCAGGTGCGCGAAGGCATTGCCGAGCGCGCTCCCGATGGCCTGACGCCGTCCGAGCAGCTCGCGCTGATCAACCGGACCGTCTCACAGCTCGCCTCCGACCAGCAGGCGATCTGGCGCGACCTGCGCAGCACGCTGGCCGACGTCGGCATCGCACTGGTCGACGGCAAGGACGTCACCAAGGCGGAACGGACCTGGATCGAGGACTACTTCCTCAACAACGTGTTCCCGCTGCTGACCCCGCTCGCGATCGATCCTGCCCACCCCTTCCCGTTCATTCCGAGCCTCGGCTTCACCATCGCGCTCCAGCTCACGCGCGCCGCCGACGGCAAGCAGATGAACGCTCTGATCCGCATGCCTGGCAAGATCGACCGCTTCATCCGGTTGCCGGCCGAGGGCAAGGTCGTCCGGCTGATCTCGCTCGAGCAGGCGACCGGGCTGTTCATCAACCGCCTGTTCCCCGGCTACAATCTCCACGGCCAGGGCGCCTTCCGCATCATCCGCGACTCCGAGCTCGAAATCGAGGAAGAGGCCGAAGACCTCGTCCGCCTGTTCGAGACCGCACTGAAGCGCCGCCGCCGCGGGTCGGTGATCCGGCTCGAGATCGACGCCAAGATGCCGGAGGAGCTGCGCAGCTTCGTACAGCACGCGCTGTCGGCCGCCGACGACGAGGTGTTCCTGGTCGACGGCGTGCTCGCCATGAACGAACTCTCGCAGCTCACCCGCCTCGACCGTCCCGATCTCGAATTCACCCCTTACGTGCCGCGCCATCCCGAGCGCGTGCGCGAGCATGGCGGCGACATCTTTGCCGCGATCCGGCAGAAGGACCTCGTCGTCCATCATCCCTACGAATCCTTCGACGTGGTGGTGCAGTTCCTGCAGCAGGCCGCCCGCGATCCCGATGTCGTCGCGATCAAGCAGACGCTCTACCGCACCTCCAACAATTCGCCGATCGTGCGCACGCTGGCGGAAGCCGCCGAAGCCGGCAAGTCCGTCACCGCGCTGATCGAATTGAAGGCGCGCTTCGACGAGGAGGCCAACATCCGCTGGGCCCGCGACCTCGAACGCGCCGGCGTGCAGGTCGTCTATGGCTTCCTCGAACTGAAGACGCACGCGAAGCTCTCGATGGTGGTGCGCCGCGAGGGCGGCGGCCTCACCACTTACGTCCACACCGGCACCGGCAATTATCACCCCGTCACCGCGCGCATCTACACCGACCTCTCCTACTTCACCTCGGATCCGACCATCGGCCGCGACGCCGCGCGCGTGTTCAACTTCATCACCGGTTATGCCGCGCCGAGCGATCTGGAAAAGATGGCGGTGTCGCCGCTGACGTTGCGCAAGCGCATCATCGAGCACATCCAGGGCGAGACCGCGCATGCGCGGCATGGCCGACCCGGCGCGGTCTGGATGAAGATGAATGCGCTGGTCGACCCCGACATCATCGACGCGCTCTACGAGGCCTCACAAGCCGGCGTCCAGGTCGAGCTCGTCGTGCGCGGCATCTGCTGCCTCAGGCCCGGCATTCCAGGCCTGTCGGAGAACATCCGCGTCAAGTCGATCATCGGGCGCTTTCTGGAACACGGCCGAATCTACTGCTTCGGCATGGGCCAGGGCCTGCCGAGCGCGAAAGCGGCTGTGTATATCTCCTCGGCCGACATGATGCCGCGCAACCTCGACCGCCGCGTCGAGGTGCTGTGTCCGCTGCAAAATCCCACGGTGCATCAGCAGGTTCTCGAACAGATCATGGTCGCGAATCTGAAGGACAATGAGCAGAGCTGGCAATTGTTGCCGGACGGGTCCTCGACGCGTATGAAGACCGCGAAGGGCGAGGAGCCTTTCAACGTCCACAACTACTTCATGACAAATCCGAGTCTATCTGGCCGTGGAAAGTCGCTCAAGGAATCCTCGCCGCGCCGTCTCACGCGCCGTAATGAACGTCATCAGTCTTGATCCGGGATCGAGGACGTGAAGCGGCCGCGTAAGCGCGGCTCGAGCGTCGCGGTCATCGATATCGGTTCCAACTCGGTCCGTCTCGTCGTCTACGAGGGACTGACGCGGAGCCTCATTCCGATCTTCAACGAGAAGACGCTGTGTGGCCTCGGGCGCGAGGTGCAGAGCACGGGCCTGCTTGCGCCCGATGCTGTCGACAAGGCGCTGACCTCGCTGAAGCGGTTCCGGGCCCTGTGCCGCGTCATGCAGGTCGGTCGCGTGTTTGCGATTGCAACAGCAGCCTGCCGTGACGCCTCCAACGGCCCCGACTTCATCGCGAAAGCCGAGCGCATCTGCGCCGTGAAGATCGAGATCCTGTCAGGCCCGCGCGAGGCGCGGCTGTCGGCGCTCGGCGTGATCTCCGGCATCCATCATCCCGACGGCATCGTCGGCGATCTCGGCGGCGGCTCGCTCGAGCTGATCGACGTGCGCAAGAACAGCGTGCGCAGCGGCGTGACGTTGCCGCTCGGCGGCCTCGCGCTCCAGGACCTCGCGCACAAATCGCTCAAGCGCGCCGACCGCATCGTGCGCGAGGAGCTCGACGAGGTGCCGCAGCTCACCGCCGGCCGCGGCCGCGCCTTCTACGCCGTCGGCGGCACCTGGCGCGCGCTGGCGCGCATCCACATCATCCAGAGCGGCTATCCGCTCCAGGTGATGCACGGCTACTCCATTTCCGCAGCTGAAGCGCTCGACTTTTCGCGTCGTCTCCGCCGGCTTGCGGCCGCCGACATGCTGGCCGACATCGAGATCGTCGCGGATGCCAGGCGCCCGCTCCTCACCTATGCGGCGCTGGTGCTCGAGCACATCATCCGCGTGGCGAAACCCAAGTCCATCGTGTTCTCGACCTTCGGCGTGCGCGAGGGCCTCTTGCACGAGAAGCTGTCGGAATCCGAGCGCAACAAGGACGGGCTGATCTGCGCCGCGGAAGAGCTCAATCAGCTGCTGTCGCGTTCGGCAAAGCACGCCCGCGAGCTGATCGCCTGGACCGACCGCCTCGCGCGCGTGGTGAAGCTGCGCGAGACCGAGGAGGACCGCCGCTTGCGCCACACCGCGTGCCTGCTCTCCGACATCGGCTGGCGCGTGCATCCCGACCATCGCGGCGAGCAGACGCTGAGCCTCGTCGTCAACGGCAATTTCGGCGCAATCACCCACACCGAGCGCGCCTTCGTCGGCCTGTCCGTGTTCTACCGCTATGCCGGCCTGAGCGAGGAGAACCAGCCGCCGGTGACCATGCAGGAGCTGCTGACACCGGCCCAGCTCGAACGCGCCCGTCTGCTGGGCGCGGCGTTCCGCGTCGCCCATCTGATCTCGGCGGCACGCCCGGGTGTGCTGCCGGCCACGCATTTCCGGAGCCAGGGCCGCAATCTGATGCTGGTGTTCGAGCACCGGCTCGTCGACCTCGTCGCCGACCGCGTCGGCAGCCGCTTCCGCGCCCTCGCCCGCCTGATCGGCCGCTCCGGCTCGATCGTGCGGCGCTAGGCTCGCCAGCCGGTCTTGATCCTCGCTGGACGCTTCTTGAGCCACATGATCGCGCCGCTGATGAACAGGGCGAGAGGTGCGAAGCCGGCTGCGAACACCAACAGGCGTCCGATCAGTCCGAACGCCGCACCGTTATGGATCCAGAGCTGTTCGGCCAGATAGCGATCAGAGCTGGCCCCGCAAATTCGGACAGTAGCTTGAGTGGATTTTCTGCCTGACAGCGGCGAGGATTCTTGCTGCGAATCAGGAGCGAAGATGACGAAGAAGAGCCGCCGGA
>NZ_JASAUS010000036.1:0-66913 GCF_029953005.1 Bradyrhizobium sp. Mp27
TACGCCCTCCCGACGCAACGACAAAACCGTAAAGCCCCGCGTTCAGCATAACCCGGCAGGAATCCACTTAAATCCAGCGGGGCGCTGTCCAAACAACCGGGGCCAGCTCTTAGCAATTGCTATGACGGTGCGCGATTTGCTCGGCGAGAACCGGGATCTTTCGATGCTCGACGTCGCGCTGGCGCTACGGGATGCGCGTCGGCGCACAATCGCAAGAGGCGACCGCAGGCGGCCAAAGTGGCACGATGATCGGATGACGTGACGGGTCGCTACGATTAATCGTCGCGCCTCGCATCCGCATCAATCGGAGCTTTCCACCGGATCGTTCACGTGTTGATGCGCGCTCCGTCCTCGAACGTTTCGAGGGTGACGGATAGCGTCTGTTCGCGGGTCCAGCGCTTAGCCTGTTCGTGTGCTGGATCGAGGTGATCGAAAGGACCTTGGCGCTCTTCGGACCCGTCCTGATGCCGACGCACGGCGTAGTAGCGGTGGGGGACCTTTGGGAACCTGCTCATGACATCGCTCCCTGATTGTAAGACTTCCGATAGCCCCGCAGTGAGTGTAGCGCCATTTCAACCGTCTCTCAACAGGTGACACTTGGTCGCGGACGACCGAGCAAGGCTCGGCGCGTTCCACACGGGTCGTTCGCGCAGAACCGCAGGCGGCTGGCGGCAGTGCGGGCGGCCGACGCTGCGGCGATGATCGGGTGAGCAGCGCGGCGGGAACTCCCCACCCGTAAAATTCCCAGGATCGAGGAAAAACGTTCCGTACTGTTCGCGGCCACATCGCTGTGCTTCAATACCTTCTGAAAAGTGGCGCCGGAGACGGTCATGGACCAGCCGGATGCTGCCGCCTCGCGGCGCGCCAGCGCAGGGAGCGAGTCATGGCTTACCGACTCCTGACCGGCAAACCACACCGTGCGGGCATGAACGCGCCGCTCCTAACCCAGCGCGAAAAACGGTTACTGCGGCGACTTGCCGCCGGAAAGACGAATAGGCAGATCGCTTGGCGGATGGGCGGGACCATCGAGCAAATCTCCGAGCAGCGTGTTCGTCTGCTCGACAAACTTAATATCAATTCTCAGGCCGAGATTGTTGAAGCAGCCGAGCGATTGGCGAAATGGTCCACGTACCGGGGCATGAGTTGAGTCCGAGTTGCGACGTTGCCCGCGCCGGAGCTCTGGCACAAACTGCATAGACAGCCGGTCGTGGCCGGAGCACCTTAATACCCGGTAAGCGTGTATCCGGGGGATTACCATGATCGGCTTGACCCCCTTTGACATCGTCGTGCTCGCGGTGGGCACGTTGGTGCTGGCCGCCAGGTCGGCGGCACGGCAAACGAATAAGGCCGACAGCCGAGACGACCTCGCTGCTTCTCGATCAACGCCAGAATACGGCTGCTATGACAATGACCACCGGCAGAAGGCCCAAAGCAACCACCATTGCGGTGAACAAGCGATCCTGTTGCATGATACCGCGTCCTTGAAACGGCGCGAGCACCACGAAACTCACAGTCGCCGGTAGGAACCGAGGATTGGACGGCGATGCGCAAATCTACGCCGAGCCGCTCCGCACGTCTGCCCGATTGGTTACTTTAGGAATAGGCACGCGCTGCCGCCAACATGGATCGATCTGCGCGCTCACCGGCGACCAACGCGGTATGGTGCCGCAAAGGCTTTGCTGTTTTGCGGCACCGTGCCGCAAATTGTGAACGTCCCAGATTTTGGCGCGGTTGCGAGCGAGGTCGGCGCCCGATCGCGCCAGGTTCGTGCCGGTTCGAGGCGGGTCTTTTGCCGAATAAATCTCAAAAAATGAGTGCGAAAAACTCACGGCGCGGTTCCCCGGTGAGAGGGCTGGATTTTTTTGAATCCCGCCCCTGGCTCACTCGGCAATGAGCACAGGGACGGCCGACGCAGCCGAGTTGTTCTTGTTGAGCAGTTCGCGACGCACCTTCATTCTCTCACATATCACCGACCAGAGTTCGGTCTCTTCGAGGATGTGCCGTACGAGTTCGAGTTCGGCGGCGATGTCGACAAGCGCCGTGCGGGCCTGGGGGCCGAGGTATTCCAGGTCACTGTCGATCAGCCACAACGCGAATTCGCGATCAGTTGGAAATTGCTTCCTTGCCTCCGCGATGGCCGAGGCAAGCCCGAGCGCGCTCTCGATCCATTCTCGCTTCCCACGCTCGGCGAATTCAAAGGCGGCGCGAATAGGATGTTCGGCCTGCGGCGCAGTCGGCGCTGCGGTAGCCTTGACCGCCTCCGTCCTCGCCTTCACCGGCTTGTGGACCTGTTGCTTGCGGCCCTTACTATCCTCGACGGTCGAGACGTGCGGAATTTCCGCACGCTGCTCCAACTCGCGGCGCACGTTGCCGACCGTCTTGTCGTCGACCTTGATCTGCTTCGCGATGGACCGGTTCGACTTCTCCGGCTGCGCGGAAAGCACCTTGGCAATCAGCTCGCGCTTCTGTTCGCCGGTGAGTGGCGGCGATGGATGTTGGCACTCAATGCGTAGCGATACGGATCATCCGTAAAAGCGGCCCGTCGTGCTTCGTCGCCAACCTTCACAAACAGAAATTCTGACTCTGGCGGATACCCAGCAATCGTTATCGACAGGCCGACCACTTCGGCGGCGTCCAGCCGATTGCGGCCATCGACCAAGGACCAATGCCCATCGCGAGTCCTGGTGACCGCAATGTCCACCCTCATGCCGTTTTGCCTGATGTCCTCGCCGAGCGCCTTGAGTTCGTCCGGCGACATCATCGGAAACAGGTCGGCGGCCGGATGCACCTTGATCACGTCGCGCCAGGATTTCGGTTGGTTGCTCATACCCACGTCCTCCACTTTGACTTCCTGTTGCTGGATTTGCGCGGTTGCTCCGGTCATGGCGACGTTTCCGCGGCCGGCTTCGCGTCGCGCACCACCACATGCAGCCAGACGGCTCCCGGCGCGCAGGCCAGGATTTGGCTCTCGAAATTGTTGGCGATGTAGCTCGCCAGGAACTGGCTCTTAGCGGCAAGGGTGACGCGGTCGGCGGTTTGCTCGACAAGCTCGGCCTTGCCGTCGCCGAACCAACTCTCGAACTTGGCGTCGCCGATCCGTTGCCGCAGCCGCTCGCCAAGCTCGCCGAGCCCGCTTTGCCCGTTGAGCCCCGCGCCGAGCGCGGCATCCGCGCGCTGGCGAGGTGCGGGGCTGCTCTCGGTGTCAATCGTGTGGGAAGGGGAAACAAGGGGACTAAGGGAACTATGTACGAATGGCGGGTCGCCTTTTTGGACTACAGGGTCGCCTTGCTCGGTCGCTGTTTCATCAAAGGCGACCGTAGGGTCGTCTTCTAAAGGCGACTGTAGGGTCGCCCTCCCGAGCACGCTGTAGGTGGACTTTCGGATCGGGACCAAATAGCCGAACCACACTAAGCGATCACGGCTGCGCTGAACGGCGCGCACCGAAGCTTCTTTGCCGTGCGCTTGAGCAAGGTCCTTTTGGAGCTCGTGAACGACGCCGCCTCTCGCGAGCTTCACCATCAGCCCGAGGAGCCGGTAATCAAAATCTGTGAGCCTCGGATCTACCGCCGCCCGATCTACATTCGCGAATTTGCGGGCGTTGATCTCCCTCCGAGTCATTGTCATTTCGCGGCGCCCTCATTGCTGGCGGATGCGCGAGCAGCGCCGGCGAACAGCGGCCAAGCAGTGGCGAACTCGGTGTCGCGTCTGGACATTAGTGGCCTCCTTGGGAGGAAGGCCGGCCTTGCGCAATTCGGTGCGGGTCCGTATTTTCCCGACATCATCAGTGTCTTGGAAATACGAGGCGGCCGCCCGCTTCTGCGAGGCGGCCGTTCTATTTCGCTGCGGTGCTCTCGCAGCCGCGCCGCCACGCCTCGGATGCCTCGATGCTGATCAATGTGCGCCGACCAACCTTCATCACGTTCGGTCCCCGACCGATCCGCGCCAGGCGGTAATAGGTCATCTGCGAGATGCGGTAGGCCTCGCAGAATTCGGCGATCGAATAGGCGGTGCGCTCCACCTTGGGCTTTGGACGTCTCATGGCGTGGCCTCACAAAAGGAAACCGTCGCCAGTTTATGCGGCGCATGTCACCGGTGACTAACGACAACTAACTTGAATGCGTCGTTTCGGTTTGGCAAGGCTGCGCCACGCGAAAAAAATCGTCAGCGCCAAGTGCTTGATCTGTCTGTGCCTGCCAGTAGCAATTGCTACCGGCACATCACCGGCGCCGTCACCGCGCCAGCGCCACGACGTTGCCGGCTGGTGAGTCGTGGTGGTGCAACAGCGCGGCGCGCGAGAGGTCGTCACCGTGCTCAGCGATGAAGCGGCTGTAGTGCTTTTCGATCATCGCGACGCTGGTGTTGTGCAGCGACGCCACCAGCCTGATCGGTATGTTCTTCAACAGCATCCGAACAATCGAGCTGTGCCGCAGCGCATACATCGTCACCTCGGCAGGATCGAGCCCGATCGTCTTGACGATCCTGTCCACTTGGCGATGACAATTCTGGCCTGGGTTCTTGTCCCACGGGCGGCCGTCGCTCTGCATGAGCAGCGGCGCGTCGCCGGCGCGGCCCTTGGCTGCCGCCCGCAGCTTGGTGGCGAGTTCGAGCGTGATCGGGACCGGATAGCGTTCGGTTCTTTTCTGCGCACGGTTTCTGCCGCCGCCCTTCGCCGACCTCGGCATCATCAACCGCGGGCGCGCCGGATGATTGTGCAAATCCTCGACCAGCAATCGCACGGCTTGGCTCGGCCGCGCGCCGGTCACCGCCAGCACGTCGATCAACACCCCGAACTTGTCATCAAGATCGTAGCTGGCGGCGACGAAGGCGCGAACGTGATCATCGGAGAGGATGACATTGCGAACCTCAGTCGCATCGGGGAGCCCGGCGAGCCCAACCTCCCAGGCGTCGCGCTTGATGCGCAAATCGTGCTGCGCCGCTAACGCCAGCGCAGCGCATACACAGCGGCTCAACCGATTAATGGTGGCCGGCGCGATCTTGCCGAGCAGGTCGTCGCGCCATTTTTTCAGCTCATGCGCGGTGAGCAGCGCCACCGGCTTCGACAACAGCGCGGGCGTGAGATGCAGGCGCGGCCAGTCGGCGTTGTAGGGATTGCTTTGACGCGCGGTCAGGTCGGCCCGGTAGTTCTTGAGCGCACCATCGAGGCTGATAGGTGCGAAGCCCGTTGCCGTGGTTTCGGTGTCGGCTTCGCCGCGCGCCAGCTTGCGCGCCTGTGTGAGCGCCTGATCGTAGGAAAACACGCTCTTGTTGTCGGCCGGTTCGAGGTCGTCGGCGATGCCGAACTTTTTCAGCCAGCCCGACGCGCTGCCGTCGGCAAAACGCACCGACCAGGTGCCGAACCCGCTTTCATTGCGCCGGTAGCCGAGCGCGATGTGCGGCGCGACGCGGACGAAATATGGTTGCTTGCGCGCGGCGAGCCTGGCGCGGGCGGTCGGGGTTTCCAATGCGAGCTTGCGGGGTTTCGCCACGGCGGTGCGGTGTCCTGTGTCGAGCCGGTGTCAAAAAAAGCTGAGGATACGTCTGAATAGCGCCTGATAGCGCAGGGTAGATAAGTCCATAAGCCTCAAGGGGTTACCGCGAAGCATATCCCAAACGTGCACTATCTACAACTCGCAAAATCCCCCTGCGCAGGGAAGGCCGAGTGTTTGGCACCACCTGTATGCTGCTGTGCGGTTTCCTTGCGCACCATCTTCGCGCAGCGGACCGCGGGTGCGAGGTCAGCACCCGGCCTTCCCTGCGCCCTCTTGGCTTCGAGGGTGGAGAGATCAGGCAAAGCTCGGGCGAGATGCGCCGCGAGGATGCGAAGGCGTGTCTGCAGCACTCGCTGTCGTCGCCCGGCTTTGACCGGGCGATCCAGCATTCCAGAGACGGCTGTGATTGAGCCGAGAGGCCGCGGCGTACTGGATTCCCCGCTTCCGCGGGGAATGACAGTGGTATTTGGAAGACGACGCCGATGCCTCACACTCCGTCATTGCGAGCGCAGCGAAGCAATCCAGAGCCTTTCCGCGGAGGGATTCTGGATTGCTGCGCTCGCAATGACGATGCGGAGAGAGCGTGCCCTCCATCCATCCCCATTCACAACTCCGTGCCTTGATTCGGGAACAATCATTCCCTATTATTCGGCAATGCAAAAAGCCGCGCGCCGTCCCCAGCCTGCCGCCCGTCCGCCCGGCCGTCCCCGGGAATTCGACATGGACATCGCGCTCGACCGCGCCGTACGCGTATTTTGCGAGCGGGGCTATCACGCCACCTCGATCGGCGATCTGACCGCCGCGATGCGGCTTGCCACCGGCAGCGTCTACAAGGCGTTTCGCGACAAGCAGGCCGTGTTCCTGGCCGCTTTCGAGCGCTATGCCGCGGTGCGCCGGGAGCAGACCCGCAGCGCGGCCGCGCGCGGCGCCAACGGTCGCGAGCGACTGCGCCATATGTTGCTGTCCTATGTCGAGCACTCCCAGGGGATCGAGGGCCGTCGCGGCTGCATCGTGGTCGGCGGCGCGGTCGAGCTCGCCGCGCTCGATCCGGATGTCCGTGCCCGCGTCAACGCCCAGCTCGAGACCAACGAGGCCTTCATCGCCGGTCTCATTCGCGAAGGCCAGGCCGATGGCTCGATTCCCGCCCATGTTGCGACCGACGACACCGCGCGGCTGATGATCTGCATCACGCAGGGAATGCGTGTCGTCGGCAAGGCGCGCCTGCCGCTCGACGGCGAGCGCCTGGTCGGCGTCGCGATGAAACTGCTCGCCTGAATTCATATCATATTAGGGAATGATCATTCCCGATATCTGGAGTCTGCTGGAATGACGATGAATGCCACGATCGAGACCGCACCCGGGCCGGATGCGGTGTCGCAGCGACTGACCTTCGTGCTTGCCGCGGCCTGTGGCATGGTCGCCGCCAACATCTACTACGCCCAGCCGCTGATCGCCCCGATAAGCGCCGCGCCCGGCCTCTCGCATGCGGCGGCCGGACTGATCGTCACCATGACGCAGATCGGCTACGGCGTGGGGCTTCTCTTCATCGTGCCGCTCGGCGACCTCGTCGAGAACCGCGCGCTGATCTGCTCCGTTATCACGCTCGGCGCGGCTTCGCTGCTGGCCGCCGCGTTCGCCACCCACGCGCTGCCGTTCCTGATCGCCGCGCTGTTCATCGGCCTCGGCTCGGTCGCCGTGCAGATCATCATTCCCTACGCGGCACACCTTGCGCCGGAAGCCATTCGCGGCCGCGTCGTCGGCAATGTCTCGACCGGATTGATGCTGGGCATCATGCTGGCGCGACCGGTGTCGAGCTTTGTCACGGCAGCGCTGTCATGGCACGCGGTGTTCTTCATTTCCGCCGCGCTGATGATCGTGCTCGCGGCGGCGCTGTGGACGACGCTGCCCAAGCGCAAGCCGATCGCGCGCATGCATTACGGCACGCTGCTGACGTCGATGCCGCATCTGGCCAGGACCACGCCGCTGCTCCGGCGCCGCGCGCTCTATCAGGCGAGCCTGTTCGGTGCCTTCACCCTTTTCTGGACGGTGGCGCCACTCCAGCTCGCCAGCGAATTCGGCTTCTCCCAGCGCGGCATCGCGCTGTTCGCGCTCGCCGGCGTCGCCGGCGTGTTCGCCGCCCCGATCGCGGGACGGCTCGCCGATCGCGGCCATAGCCGCATCGCGACGCTGGTCGCCATGCTGCTCGCGGCCGCCGGCTTCCTAATGACCTATATCGGTGCGGCCGGCTCGATGCCGAACCTCGCTTGCCTGGTCGTGGCCGCGATCGCCATCGATATCGGTGTCCAGGGTAACGTCGTGCTGGGCTTCCGCGCCATCTTCGCGCTCGGGCATGAGCACCGCAGCCGTCTCAACGGCCTCTATATGGCGACGTTCTTCGCCGCCGGAGCTGCCGGCTCTGCGGTCGGCGCCTGGGCCTTCGCGCAAGGCGGCTGGACGCTGGCGTCGGCCATTGGCCTTGCTCTGCCCGTCGCGGGCTTGCTCTATGCGGCGACGGAATAGCGGTACGATCCTGCCCGCGGCCGTTTACCAAGCCCTGGATACGCCGCCCGGCACCCTGCGATTTCCGTCTCGCGGTTTCGCTGCGGCTGTAGTACTTCGGTCGCAAGCGAGCCCGGTTAACGGGCGGCAGGGGGAGGCTGATGAGGCGTGCGGGACTGGTTGGCGTACCGCGGGTACGGCCATGGTCGTGGCAGGCGTTTCTGCTCGGATTTATCGTCGTCGCCGTGTCGGCCGCGCTTCAGGGCGTCTGCGTCGCGCTCGGCGCAAAGCTCTATTTCGCGGCGTTCCTGCCCAGCCTGTTCGTGCTCGGAATCGTCGCGGGCGCGCCGGCGGCGGTGTTCGCCGCGCTGCTCACCGTTCCGCTGGTGTGGTGGGCGTTCATCCCGCCATTCTTCCAGTTCATGCCGCTCTCCAGCGCGGGCGCGGATTCCATCAACCTGTTCTGCCTGCTCGCGGTGCTCTTGATCGGCCTTGCCGATCTCTGCCGCGAGACGATGGCAATGATCAGCCGCGGCGGGCTGAAGCCCTCGGGCGAGAGCACGGCAACGAATTCGCAATAAATCCGCTTCGTGCGGAAGCGGCGCGTTGCGCCGGCGCAACAGTCCGGCAACCATCCGCGAGCTTGGTGCGCGCCGCTAACTTTTCGAAAAAGATTTGGACGCAATTTCTCCCCCGGGAATGACGAGGGAGTTTTTGAACATGAACGGTCACGCCATCTTTGAGAACGTGCGCCGCTATCGCGGCATCGCATCGCTCTATCGCCAGACCGCTGCATTCCGCCCGGGCCAGAGCTGGTCGCTTCTGGAGCAGGCGAGCGAGTGGGAAGCGCGGGCGCTGTCGGAGCTGGAAGCCTATTTCGCCGCGCGCGCGGATTACGCCGCCGTCCAGCGCGCTGCCTGATCGTTAACCATCACAGGTATTCGTATCGATGACGAACGGCGCGAACGACACGCGATGGGACGCAGACGTTCGCGCCATAGCCGTCAGAACCGGTAGCTCGCCTGAACCCTCACGGTGCGGCCCTGGCCGGGCGAGATGTTGTTATTGCCGTCGGCGGACGCCCAATAGCCGCGGTTGAAGATGTTCTCGACCGTGAGCTGCGCCCGCCAGTTGGCGTCGATCGTGGCGTAGACGCCGGCATCGAAGCGCACGAAGCTCGGCAGTCTCACCGTGTCATCCGACGATGCAAAGGAATCGCCGAAATAGATGATGCCGAGCGCGGCCGCCCACATCGGCGTGAACTGGTACTTGTTCCACCAGGCGAACTGATTGTACGGCACGAGCTGCACGCGATTGCCCGGCACAACGGTCGCCGACGTCGCGCTGGTGATCTTCGCATCGGTATAGGCATAGCCGAGCACGGACTGCCATTGCTCGGTGACGTAGCCGACGAGGCTCGCCTCGAAGCCGCGCGTCAGCGTGCTGCCGGAGGGCAGGAAGAAGCCGGGATTGTTGCCGTCCGCGATCGGCTGGTTGGTGCGGTTGAGATTGTAGATCGCGGTCGAGAACAGCAGCCTCGGATTGATGTTCCACTTCATCCCGACCTCGGTGTTCTCGAATTTCTGCGGCTGGAGGATCAGCGTGCCGTCGTTGAGCGAGGAGAACTGGTCGCCGGAGGCGGGCAGGTACGAGATGCTGTAGGCGGTGTAGACCGACATGGTGTCCATCGGCTTGACGAGCAGGGCCGCTTGCGGCGAGACCAGATTGTCGGTGCGATTGCGGTTGAGGTTGGTGTTCATGTCGAGCGCCGACATCTCGAAGCGGTCGAACCGCGTGCCCACGATGAGCTGGAGCGCGCGCGAGAACTCGATGGTGTCGCGCAAGTAACCGGACTCGACGTTCAGCGCATATTTGCTGTTCGAATCCGGTGTCGTGACGCCGTCGGTGTTGGTACCGGTGAAGTGGTGGACGAAGTTGACCGGACCGAAATAGGTCGGTGCGAACGGGTTCTGCACGATGGTGTTGGTGCCGTTCGGGAAGACGCCGGTGTTGCGGATGTCGACGCCGGTCTGGCGGCCGAACTCGGTGCCGAAGCCCACGGTGTGCGCGATCGGACCGGTCCAGCCCTTGTAGGTGAAATCGGTCTGGTTGAAGAAATTGTCGCGGTTGGTGGTGTGCTGATAGGCGCCGAGATTGACTGCGGTGTCGGCCGGATTGACGGCACCGGCGAGCGGCCCGCCCGTCGGATAGACGTTCTGGTAGAACTTCTGGTAGTCGGCCGCCATCGTGCCGTTGCGCACCGATAGTCCGTTCTGGAAATCGTGCTCGATGATCGCCATGCCGGTCTGCACGGTCGCCTGCGCGGTGTTGAGGCTGGGGCTGCCGAAGAAGGTCTGAAGATTGCCATTCGGCGCGAACGGTGTCGTCGGATTGAATCGCGTGGCGCCGCCGGGAAGGCCCCGCGAGGGATTGCCGCGATCGGCGGTGCGGCCGTCGTGGTAATATTCGTAGGACAGCTTGATCTTGGTGAAATCGTCGGGCTTCAGCGTAACGGTCGGGTTGATGCCGTAGCGTTCGAGATGGTTGAAGTCGCGGAACGCATCGCTGCCCTCGTAGAACACGTTCAGCCGGGCGGCGACGTTCTCATTGATGGCTTGTCCTGCATCGAGCGTGACGCGCCGGTCGCCCCACGAGCCCGTCTGCCCCGTCGCCTGGTAGATGCGGGTGCCGTCGGCCTCCTTGAGGGTGCGGTTGAGCACGCCGCCGCCGGCGCCGCGGCCGAAGGTCAGGGCGCTCGGGCCCTTCAGCACCTCGATGCTTTGCGCGTTGTACAGGTCGCGGAAATATTGCACGTCGTCACGAAAGCCGTTGACGAAGAAGTTGGCGCTGGAATCGACGCCGCGGATGACGAGCTCGTCACGATTGCCCTCGCCCTGGTGGACGGCGACGCTCGGGACGTAGCGCGTGACATCGGTCAAGCCCTGATAATTCTGGTCGCGGATCTGCTGCTGGGTGATGACGGAAAGCGATTGCGGGATGTTGACGATGGTCGTGTTCGACTTGGTGGCGACGGAGGTGCTGTTGGCGAAATAGCCGACGGTCCCGGTGCGCGCGTCCTGCGATGGCATGAAGGGCTGCCGCGCGGCGGTCGTCTCCGGTCGCCGTGCCGTTTGCGTTCGGCGCGTCCGTGCGCCGCTCGACCGGCGCGCGGCCGAAGCGGGATTGGTACGGCGCTGCGCTTCCGGTGCGGTCACGGTGACGGATGGAATCGTCACGCCTTGTGCGGGCGTGGATTGCGCAAAGGCCTGCGGACTGGCGAAGAACGCAGCTGACGTCATCAGCGCGGTCAACACGCCTCCGATACCCGAAAAATTGCGCTTGGACGTGTAGCTTGCGGCAGACAAAAGCTCTCCCGCGGCGGCGATGTGGCTCATCGCGCCCTCCCTGACTCTTTCAAAACTCGCCCGGATTCCCCATTGCACGGCCGGATGCGGGGCAAGGAGCATCCGTGCACGCGAAGTCACTGTGTGCATGAACAAAGTGATCGTGCGGCCATTCCGCGCAGGATGATTTGAATCGTTCGAAACTTGTCGGGTTCCAGGCGATCACATGTTTCGGCGCGCCGGCAGGGCCCGTGGCGACTACGGAGTTATCTCGGCGCCCGCGTGTGCTAGCACCGGACCGATCGAGATCTCCTACGTCGGCCGGGGCCAGCGATGACCACCTTCAACCGCTTCTTCACGACGGAGCGTCTGCTCCAGATCATCGTCATTCTGGCGGCAACGGTTGCGATGAAGCTGATGGGCTGAGCCTCTAGCGGGCTATTGCCCGCCGAACTCGGGCACGTCGGGCAAATAGTTCGAGCCCTCGGAGCCCAGGAAATCGAACATCGCCTGCGCCGGTGGCAGCAACACCTTGTCGCTGCGGCGGATCACGTACCATTGCCGGACGATCGGCAAACCGGCGACATCAAGCACGATGAGGCGGCCTTCCGCGAGCTCATGCGCCACCGTGTGGGCCGAGATGAAGGCGATGCCGAGCCCGGCGATGACGGCCTGCTTGATGGTCTCGTTGCTGCTCATCTCCATGCCGATGATCGGCTCGAGATCCGATCTCTGGAACATGCCTTCCATCAGCGTGCGCGTCCCTGACCCCGGCTCGCGGGTGAGGAAGGTCTCGTGCACGAGGTCGGTCAGGTTGAGGCCGGAATCCTTCCCCAGCCAGTGCCCCTTGCGTGCGACGATGATGTGTGGATTGCGCCCGAGCTGACGCACGTCGACGCTGACGTCGGCCGGTGGCCGACCCATCACGGCGAAATCGAGATCGTAGCCGTGCATGGCCTCGCGGATCTCCTCGCGATTGCCGATCGTGAGCTTGATCTCGATCTTCGGATGCCGCTTCGAGAACGCCGCGATCGCATGCGGCACGAAGTATTTCGCGGTCGAGACCGCGCCGAGATGCACCGTGCCGCCGGTCCGTCCAGCGAGCAGATCGAGCGCGCCCTGGCAGTCCATGATCGCGGCCTCGACGCGTTCGGCGAGCGCCAGCACCTCCTTGCCTGCCTCCGTCAGCAGCATGCCGTCACCGGTCCGCTGCACCAGCGGCAGGCCGGCGAGGTCCTGAAGCTGCCGGAGCTGCTGGGTGACGGCTGGTTGGGTCAGGCCGAGCTGGCTCGAGGCCGCGGTGACGCTGCCCTTCGCCGAGAGCGCCGCAAGCGAGCGGAGTTGCCGGATCGTCAGATGCCGGAGCTGGGCCGCTGCGTGGCCGGGGCCATTATAAGAAAATTCTTTGGCGCTCATTATGAATAGAAATTTTCCTTATTAAGTTGCCCCTGTCAATCTCCTCGTGTTGGGACCGACCGCACCGACCTCCAGCGGGGAGGGAACTGGATGCGGCGCCCGCAAGGGGATGGACGCAGATGACCGGGCAACTCAGGTTGGACGACCACCTTCAACGGTATTCCGAGACGGCGTCGCATGCGCTGGCCGTGGCAGCCGCAGTCGACGCCATCGCGGCGGCGGCGATCGAGATCGCCGACCTCATCGCCACCGGCGATTTCGCGGACGCATCGGGCCTGACCACCGGCCGCAACAGCGACGGCGATCTCCAGCGCGACCTCGACCTCCAGGCCGATGCGATCCTGCGCCGCTGTCTCAGCAGGCTGCCCATCGCGGCGCTCGCGTCGGAGGAGATGCGCGAGCCGCAAATCGGTGACCGCGAGGCAAAAATCTGCGTCGCGATCGATCCGCTCGACGGCTCCTCCAACATCGACATCAACATGACCGTCGGCACGATCTTCTCGATCCTGCCTGCCCCGGATGACCTGGCTCTCGCCTTCCATCAGCGCGGCTCGGCGCAGCTTGCTGCGGGGTTCGTCACCTACGGGCCGCAGACCTCACTGGTGCTGACGCTCGGCGACGGCGTCGACATCTTCACGCTCGACCGTAAGGCGGGCTGCTTCCGCCTCGCGCGCAGCGCCGTGCAGATCTCCGAGACGTGCGAAGAATTCGCGATCAATGCGTCGAACCGCCGCCACTGGGATTCGCCGGTCCGCGCCTTCGTCGACGAATGCCTTGCCGGCGTCGAAGGGCCCGCCAACCACAATTTCAACATGCGCTGGATCGGCTCGCTGGTCGCGGAGGCCTACCGCATCCTCACCCGCGGCGGCGTGTTCCTCTATCCCTCGGACGCGCGCCCCGGCTATGGCGACGGCCGCCTGCGCCTCACCTACGAGGCGCACCCGATGGCCATGATCATCGAACAGGCCGGCGGCTCCGCCACGACCGGGCGCGAGCGCATCCTCGAGCTATCGGCGCAGAGCCTGCACCAGCGCGTGCCGCTGATCATGGGCTCGAGCAACGAGGTGCGGCGCGTCGAGGAACTGCATTGCGATCCGCTGCTGGTCGCCAGCATCTCCGCACCGCTGTTCGCGCGGCGCGGCTTCTTCCGGCTGTGAGCGAGGCGACCCATGTCCAGGAAGCATCCGATCATCTCCATCACCGGCTCCTCCGGCGCCGGCACCACCTCGGTCAAGAAGACGTTCGAACAGATCTTCTTCCGCGAGAAGGTCAACGCCGTCTACATCGAGGGCGACGCCTTCCATCGCTATGATCGTGCCGAGATGCGCACGCAGATGGCGAAGGAAGCCGAACGCGGCAACAAGCATTTCAGCCATTTCAGCCCCGAGACCAACCTGTTCGAGGAGCTGGAGCGTGCCTTCCGCGACTATGGCGAGACCGGCAGCGCGACGACGCGGCACTATGTCCACGATGCCGAGGAGTCCGCACTGCACGGCGCGGCGCCCGGGACCTTCACCGAATGGGAGCGGCTGCCGGAAAGCTCGGACCTGTTGTTCTACGAGGGTCTGCACGGCGCCGTCGTCACCGACAAGGTCAATGTCGCGCGCTACGCCGATCTCAAGATCGGCGTCGTGCCGGTCATCAATCTCGAATGGATCCAGAAGCTACACCGCGACCGCAGCGCCCGCGGCTATTCGACCGAGGCCGTCACCGACACCATCCTGCGGCGGATGCCCGACTACATCCACTACATCTGCCCGCAATTCACCGAGACCGACATCAACTTCCAGCGCGTGCCGACGGTGGACACCTCCAATCCGTTCATCGCGCGCTGGATCCCGACGCCGGACGAATCGATGGTCGTGATCCGCTTCAAGAATCCGCGCGGCATCGACTTTCCCTATCTGCTGTCGATGCTTCCCCACAGCTGGATGTCCCGCGCGAACTCCATCGTGTGTCCCGGCGCGAAGCTCGATCTGGCGATGCAGCTGATCCTGACGCCGCTGATCATGCAGCTGATCGAGCGCAAGCGAAATCTGAAGTGAACAGGGAGAGAATCCGATGAACATCTCCGTCCACGCCGAAGCCGACATCACGGCAGTCACACACAACGATCTCGCCAATGCCGTCCGCTTCCTCGCCGTCGACGCCATCGAGATCTCGCAGTCCGGCCATCCCGGCCTGCCCATGGGCATGGCCGACGTCGCAACCGTGCTGTTCTCGCGGTTCCTCAAGTTCGACTCCGCGCACCCGAACTGGCCGGATCGCGACCGCTTCGTGCTGTCGGCGGGGCACGGTTCGATGCTGCTCTATGCGCTGCTGCATCTCACCGGCGGCGATGTCAGCCTGGACGACATCAAGGCGTTCCGGCAGTGGGGCTCGAAGACGCCGGGCCATCCGGAATACGGCCACACGCCGGGTGTCGAGACCACGACCGGCCCGCTGGGGCAGGGGATCGCGACCGCGGTCGGCATGGCGCTCGCCGAGCGCATGGCCAATGCACGGCACGGCGACGGCCTGGTCGATCACTTCACCTATGTGATCGCGGGCGACGGCTGCCTGATGGAAGGCATCAGCCAGGAGGCGATCTCGCTCGCCGGTCATCTCCAGCTCGGCCGGCTGATCGTGCTGTTCGACGACAACGGCATCTCCATCGACGGGCCGACGTCGCTTGCCACTTCCGATGATCAGCTCGCGCGCTTTGCGGCCTCCGGCTGGTCGGTCCGCCGTGTCGACGGCCATGACCCCGAAGCGGTCGCGCAGGCGATTGCCGAAGAGCGTGAGAGCACAAAACCGTCGCTGATCGCCTGCCGCACCATCATCGGCTATGGCGCGCCGGACCGTCAGGGCACCGAGAAGGCGCATGGCGCGCCGCTCGGCTCTGAGCAGACGGCGGCGGCGCGGCGGACGCTCGGCTGGGACTATCAGCCTTTCGTGGTCCCGATCCCGATCCACAAGGCATGGCGGATGATCGGACAGCGCGGGCAGGTCGAGCGTCTTGCCTGGCTCGACCGCTACGAATGCGCGACGGCCGCGCAGCGCGAGCTGTTCATCGAGGGCAAGGCCGTTGCCCTGCCGGAGGCCTATGCCCAGGCCTCGGCGAAATTGCGGGAGCGCTTTGCCAGCGAGCGTCCGAAGCTGGCGACGCGGCAAGCGTCGCAACAGGTGCTCGACGGCATCGCCGGGACAATTCCCGGACTGGTCGGCGGCTCGGCGGACCTGACGCATTCGAACCTCACGCATGCCAAAGCGCAGACTCCCGTGACGCGTGGGGCGTTCGCGGGCGGCTACATCCACTACGGCATCCGCGAGCACGGCATGGCCGCCGCGATGAATGGCCTCGCGTTGCACGGCGGATTCATCCCCTATGGCGGTACCTTTCTCGCCTTCTCCGACTACAGCCGGCCGGCGATCCGTCTTGCGGCGTTGATGCGGCTGCGCGTCATCCATGTGATGACCCACGACTCCATCGGTCTTGGCGAGGACGGTCCCACGCATCAGCCCGTCGAGCATCTCGCGGCGCTGCGCGTCATCCCGAATCTTCTGGTGTTCCGCCCCGCCGACGCGGTCGAGACGCTGGAAGCCTGGGACTGCGCGCTCGAGGCCGAAGATCGCCCCTCCGTGCTGTGTCTGTCGCGTCAGGCGCTGCCGACATTCCGCAGCGACGTGCGCGGCAGGAACCGTGTCGCGCGCGGCGCCTACCTCATCGTCTCACCGGACGGCGGTCGCGACGTCACGTTGATGGCGACCGGCTCCGAAGTCTCGATCGCGCTGGAGGCCGCCCGCCTGCTCGCGACGGAACATATCCGCGCCGCCGTGGTCTCCGCGCCATGCTTCGCGCTGTTCGAGGAGCAGCCGGAGGACTACCGCGCCTGCGTGCTCGGCACCGCCCCGCGCGTCGGCATCGAGGCCGCAGTCGCCGGCGATTGGCATCGCTGGATCGGCACTGACGGCGAGTTCGTCGGCATGCGCGGCTTCGGCGCCTCTGCGCCGGCGCCCGTGCTCTACCGCGAATTCGGCATCACGCCGCAAAGCGTTGCCGAAGCCGCCCGGCGGGTGACCACCCGCGCCGGCAAGCCATAACAGGAGGAACTTTCGTGGCCCGTATCACCCTTCGTCAGCTGCTCGATCACGCCGCCAACCACGGCTACGCGGTGCCGGCGTTCAACATCAACAACATGGAGCAGGGTATTGCGATCATGCAGGCCGCGGCCGAAGTCGATGCGCCCGTGATCATCCAGGCCTCGCGCGGCGCGCGCAGCTATGCCGGCGATCTCATGCTCTCGCACATGATCGACGCGCTGGAGCGGACCTATCCTGACATTCCGCTCTGCATGCACCAGGACCACGGCAATGACGAGGCGACCTGCGCCTCCGCCATCGCCCACGGCTTCACCTCGGTCATGATGGACGGCTCGCTCAAGGCCGACGCCAAGACCGCCGCCGATTACGACTACAATGTCGACATCACCCGCCGCGTCGTCGATCTCGCGCATTGGGTGGGCGCCTCCGTCGAAGGCGAGCTCGGCGTGCTCGGCTCGCTCGAACATGGCGGCGGCGAGCAGGAGGACGGCCACGGCGTCGAGGGCAAGGTCAGCCACGACCAGCTCCTCACCGATCCCGACCAGGCCGTCGACTTCGTCCGCGCCACCAAGGTCGATGCGCTCGCGATCGCGATGGGTACGTCCCACGGCGCCTACAAGTTCAGCCGCAAGCCTGATGGCGACATCCTCGCGATGCGGGTGGTCGAGGAGATTCATCGCCGCCTGCCGAACACGCATCTCGTGATGCACGGCTCCTCTTCGGTGCCGCAGCCGCTCCAGGACATGTTCAACCAGTTCGGCGGCGAGATGCCGCAGACCTGGGGCGTGCCGGTGGAGGAGATCGTCCGCGGCATCAAGAGCGGAGTACGAAAGGTCAACATCGACACCGATTGTCGCCTGGCGATGACCGCAGTGTTCCGCAAGGTCGCCGCGCAAACGCGCTCCGAGTTCGATCCGCGCAAATTCCTCAAACCTGCGATGGACGCGATGCGCGAGCTGTGCCGCGACCGCTTCGAGCAGTTCGGCACCGCAGGCCATGCCAGCAAGATCAAGGTCATTCCGATGAGCGAGATGGCGCGGCGGTACCGCGCCGGCGAATTGGATCCGCGCATCGGTGCCCGCGAGTCCGTTGCGGCCTAATCATTCAGAGAGAGAAGAGCAGGAGAGAGCCATGAATGCACATGCAGGAACCGTCCGCGGCAAAGAGCGCTATCGATCGGGCACGATGGAATACGCGCGCATGGGCTATTGGGAGCCCGATTACACGCCGAAGGACACCGACGTCATCGCGCTGTTCCGCGTGACGCCGCAGGAGGGCGTGGACCCCATCGAGGCGTCAGCGGCGGTTGCCGGCGAATCCTCGACCGCGACCTGGACGGTGGTGTGGACCGATCGCCTCACCGCAGCGGAGAAGTATCGCGCAAAGTGCTACCGCGTCGATCCGGTGCCCGGCACGCCGGGCTCGTATTTCGCCTACATCGCCTACGACCTCGACCTGTTCGAGCCCGGCTCGATCGCCAACCTGTCGGCCTCGATCATCGGCAACGTGTTCGGCTTCAAGCCGCTGAAGGCGCTGCGTCTGGAGGACATGCGCTTCCCGGTCGCCTATGTGAAGACGTTCCAGGGGCCCGCGACCGGCATCGTGGTCGAGCGCGAGCGGCTCGACAAGTTCGGCCGGCCGTTGCTGGGCGCAACGGTGAAGCCGAAGCTCGGCTTGTCCGGGCGCAACTATGGCCGCGTGGTTTACGAGGCGCTCAAGGGCGGGCTCGACTTCACCAAGGACGACGAGAACATCAACTCGCAGCCCTTCATGCATTGGCGCGACCGCTTCCTCTATTGCATGGAGGCGGTGAATCGCGCGCAGGCGGCGTCCGGCGAGGTGAAGGGTACTTACCTGAACGTCACTGCGGCGACGATGGAGGACATGTACGAGCGCGCGGAGTTCGCAAAAGAGCTCGGGTCGTGCATCGTCATGATCGATCTCGTGATTGGCTACACCGCGATCCAGTCGATGGCGAAATGGGCGCGGCGCAACGACATGATCCTGCATCTGCATCGCGCCGGTCACTCGACCTATACGCGGCAGAAGAGCCACGGCGTGTCGTTCCGCGTCATCGCGAAGTGGATGCGGCTCGCCGGCGTCGACCACATCCATGCCGGCACGGTGGTCGGCAAGCTCGAGGGCGATCCCAATACCACGCGCGGCTATTACGATGTCTGCCGCGAAGACTTCAACCCGACCAAGCTCGAGCATGGCCTGTTCTTCGACCAGTCCTGGGCGAGCCTGAACAAGATGATGCCGGTCGCCTCCGGCGGCATCCATGCCGGCCAGATGCACCAGCTGCTCGATCTCCTTGGCGAGGACGTCGTGCTGCAATTCGGCGGCGGCACCATCGGTCATCCCATGGGCATTGCGGCTGGCGCGATCGCCAACCGCGTGGCGCTCGAAGCGATGATCCTCGCCCGCAACGAGGGGCGCGACTACGTCCATGAAGGTCCGGAGATCCTGGCCAGGGCGGCAGAGACCTGCACGCCACTGAAGGCTGCGCTCGAGGTCTGGAAGGACGTCACCTTCAACTATGAATCCACCGACACGCCGGACTTCGTGCCGACCGCGCTGGAAACCGTTTGAGGAGTTTTGACATGAAACTGACCCAAGGCTGCTTCTCGTTCCTGCCTGATCTGACCGACGACCAGATTTATAAGCAGGTGCAGTATTGCCTGACCAATGGCTGGGCGGTGAATATCGAGTTCACTGACGATCCGCATCCCCGCAGCACCTATTGGGAGATGTGGGGCCTGCCGATGTTCGACCTCCAGGACGCCGCCGGCGTGATGATGGAGCTCGCCGAGTGCCGCAGGGTTTACGGCGACCGCTACATCCGCATCAGTGGATTCGACTCCTGCCATGGCTGGGAATCGGTGCGGATCTCGTTCCTCGTCAACCGTCCGCCGCAGGAAGCCGAGTTCGAGCTGGTGCGGCAGGAGGTGGGCGGACGTGCGATCCGCTACACCACCGTGCGCCGGCCGGCCGCGCACGCGTCGACCTAGTCACTCCTCCCCGCGCGGAGCACTCCCTGCTCCGTTTCCTTGGCGGACCACTGCTTCGCCGCTCCCCCCGCGGCGAAGCTCTTTTCTTCGAGGTGCCGATGCTTGATGTCCCTCATGCGACGACTGCTGAAACGAGCGAGACCAGTTTCGATCTCCGCAAGGAGGCCGAGGCGGCCGGGATCACCGACACGCTGCAACAGCTCGAGCAGGAGCTGATCGGCCTCCGGCCGGTCAAGAACCGCGTGCGCCAGATCGCGTCACTGCTGCTGATCGAGCGCATCCGCCAGCGTGCGGGACTGGCATCGTCGCCACCGACGCTGCACATGTCGTTCACCGGTAATCCCGGCACGGGCAAGACCACGGTGGCGCTGCGCATGGCCAAGATCCTGCACGGTCTCGGTTTCGTGCGGCGCGGGCAGGTGATCTCGGTGACGCGCGACGATCTCGTTGGCCAGTATATCGGCCATACCGCGCCGAAGACGAAGGAGATCTTGAAGAAGGCGATGGGCGGCGTGTTGTTCATCGACGAGGCCTACTATCTGCACCGGCCCGACAACGAGCGCGATTACGGCCAGGAGGCGATCGAGATCCTGCTCCAGGTGATGGAGAACCAGCGCGAGGACCTCGTCGTGATCCTCGCCGGCTATGGCGAGCGGATGACGAGCTTCTTTGCCTCCAACCCGGGCTTCCGTTCGCGCATCGCCCATCACATCGAATTTCCGGATTATGCCGAAGCCGAGCTGCTGGTCATCGCCGAGCTGATGCTGAAGGAGCGCGGCTATCGCTTCTCGGCGGCGGCGCGCGGGGCCTTCGAAAAATACATCGAACTGCGCCGGACCCAGCCGTTCTTCTCCAATGCGCGCTCGATCCGCAATGCGGTCGACCGCATCCGCCTCCGGCAGGCCGATCGCCTGGTGTCCGATCTCAACCGCATGCTCGATGTCGCCGATCTCGAGACGATCGATCCGACGGATGTCCTTGCGAGCCGCGTTTTCAGCGGCGGTGCGGACGCGCAAAGGAGTGCGACGCCATGACGGGAGAAATCCTCATCGCGCCTTCGATCCTGGCCGCAGATTTCGTGCGCCTCGGCGAGGAGATCAGGGCTATTGATGCTGCCGGCGCCGACTGGATCCACTGCGACGTCATGGACGGACATTTCGTGCCGAACATCAGCTTCGGCGCCGACGTCATCAAGGCGATCCGGCCGGCGACGGCGAAGATCTTTGACGTGCATCTAATGATCGCGCCTGTTGATCCCTATCTGGAGGCGTTCGCAAGGGCCGGCGCCGACGTCATCACGGTCCATGCCGAAGCCGGCCCGCATCTGGACCGCTCGCTCCAGGCCATCCGCGCGCTCGGCAAGAAGGCTGGTGTCAGCCTGTGTCCGGCTACGCCGGAAGCTGCGATCGAATACGTGCTTGATCGTCTCGACGTCGTGCTGGTGATGACGGTCAATCCCGGCTTCGGCGGCCAGTCCTTCCTCGACTCCCAGATCGAGAAGATCAGGCGCATTCGAAGCATGATCGGCGACCGGCCGATCCGGCTCGAGGTCGATGGCGGCATCACGCGCGACAATGCCGCCGCCGTGGCTGCCGCGGGCGCCGACACCCTCGTGGCAGGATCGGCCGTGTTCCGCGGCAAGAGCAGCGCCGATTATGCGGGCAACATCGCCGCCATCCGCGCTGCTGCGGAGGCCGGCAGGGTTCCGAAGCTGCAACATGGTTCGGCGCAGACGATCCGGGCCGGCGAGACCGCGCTCACCCGGTAGAATACGGCATACAGTCGTGGCAGAGCCGGCGTCGCGCTGGTTGTGCCATGGCGTGCCACTTCCGTCCGGGGGTTCTACAGGGCATGCCGCACAGCGCAGCGGGCCTTCCTCGCGCGAGAGGTCTGCGCAGAAATGAAATTCTATCCCATCGAGCGGCCGGAATCGATCGAACGGTATCTTGACCTGATCGGCATCTCCGTCGCGCGCCAGCACTACGCCTAGCCAATGAGTTCCACGTGGAGTCCTTCCGATAGGAACCAATGGGCGCCTGCGCGTTTCCCAGACGTTAACCCAGCTTGCGCGGGACGCTTCGCACGCAGTAAATGTTTTGCATAACCGCCATCGGCCTGACGTAAATCAGGGCAATAAGCTCAGTGAATGCGAGGGAGGGTCTCATGGAGAACGTACGTCGCTACCGGGCGCTGGCGTCTCTCTGTCGTCAGCAGGCGGCCTATCGGCCGCTCCAGAACTGGCAACTCCTTGGCCAAGCCGAACATTTCGAGTATCTCGCCGAGATTGCGCTGAAGGCACACTTCGACGCGTGCAATGCGCAACCCGAGGACGACGCCATCGCCACCGCGCCATTTGAGACCCCCGCTGCGGCGTGAGGGCGTCGGTCCGTTGCGGATCATCTCTCGATCAATGCGACATCAGCGTCGGGACCGTCATGGCCTCCAGCATGGCGCGGGTGACGCCGCCGAGGAAGCGTTCCTGTAGCCGCGAGTGGCCGTAGCCGCCCATGACCAGGAGATCGAGGCTCTCGTCGGCGGCCAGCGACAGGATGGTCGGCTGGATGTCGGCGCGCGCCGCTGACAGGCTGACCGTGCGGGTCGACAATCCGCGCCGGCCGAGGTGTCTTGCCAGATGGCTTGCCGAGACCTCGTCGGGAACCGCGTCGGCTTCGTTGATCGTGATGATCACGATCTCCTCGGCGCGGGCCAGCAAGGGAGCGGCGTCGCGCATCGCGCGGGCGGCGAGGCGGCTGCCATCCCAGCAGATGCCGATCCGGTTCGCCCTGACTGACCCACGAAAGGTGTAGGGCAGGAACAGTACTGGTCCGCCCGCCTGGAACAGGATCTCGCCGGGCATATCATTGTCGAATGAGCCTTGCGCCGGATCTGGCTGCAGCACGATGCTGAGATCGTGGAGCCGCGCCATCTCGCCGAGCGAGCCGGCTGCATCCGCCGGGATTGCGCCGAGCGGGTGGCAGGTGCAGGAGATGCCGGCGTTCGTGGCTTCGCTCCGAAATATCGCCAACGCGGCCTCGGCGCGCTCCACCGCGCGCTCGCGCTCCATCTCGAACACCGCCGCTACGGCGGCACCGCCATCCAGGACGTAGGCAGTGCTGCTCGCGACGTACCCGACGGCGATCGCGTCGACGTGTGCATTGAGTCTCGCCGCGAGCGAGATCGAGCCGTCGATCACCGCGTGCATCGGGCGCTCGGTCGGGATGTGGACGAGAATGTCTTTGTACATGGCGTGCCTCCGATGGACATCATCCAGTGGCCGCAGTCTATCACGGCGCACGTGGCCTGTGTTGAGCTGCGTCAAATGTGCAGCCCTGATTTTCGCGGCACCTTTGCCAAGATTTAATCGGACGGACGGGACGCCGTAAGGTGACGATGTCCATGTTGGGTGCAAGGCGACTTACCCAACATGGACATTTCGACATGAACGATCACGTCAATTCCGACACCACCACGTCCCGCAAGATCTTGAGGCCGCGCCGGCTTGCGCTGCTGGGCACCGTGGCCGCGCTTGGCGTGGCCGTGCTCGCTGCCTCTCCCGCCTCTTCGCAGTTCGGTCTGAACTCCTTCATCGGGCTGGCCCACGCGGCGGAAGCCGCCACGACCCCGCCGGGCTTCGGCGATCTCGTCAGCAAGGTCAAACCCGCCGTCATCTCGGTGCGGGTCAAGATCGACCAGGACAATGACAAGAGCGCGATGCTGCAACAGAACCCGATGGATTCGGACGAGGATTCGCCGTTCGACCAGTTTTCGCGGCAGTTCGGCTTCCGCGGCCCGGGTGGCATGAACGGCATGCCGCGCCAGCGCCATCAGATGATCACGGGCGAAGGTTCCGGCTTCTTCATCTCCGGCGACGGCTATGCCGTGACCAACAACCACGTCGTCGATCACGCCGAGTCGGTGCAGGTGACCATGGATGACGGCACGAGCTACACCGCGAAGGTGGTCGGCACCGATCCGAAGACCGATCTCGCGCTGATCAAGGTCGATGGCAAAAAGGACTTCCCGTTCGTCAAATTCTCCGACCAGAAGCCGCGCATCGGTGACTGGGTGGTCGCGGTCGGCAATCCCTTCGGCCTCGGCGGCACCGTGACCGCCGGCATCGTCTCGGCCAACGGTCGCGACATCGGCAACGGTCCCTATGACGACTTCATCCAGATCGACGCGCCGATCAACAAGGGCAATTCCGGCGGTCCGGCCTTCGACATGAACGGCAATGTGATCGGCGTGAATACCGCGATCTTCTCACCCTCCGGCGGTTCGGTCGGTATCGGCTTCGACATTCCGGCTTCGACCGCGAAGCTCGTCATCGCGCAGCTGAAGGACAAGGGCTCGGTCACCCGCGGCTGGCTCGGTGTGCAGGTGCAGCCGGTGAGCGCCGAGATCGCCGACAGCCTCGGCCTCAAGGAGGCGCGCGGCGCGATCGTGGACAATCCGCAGGACGGCAGCCCTGCGGCGAAGGCCGGCATCGAGGCGGGCGACGTCATCACCGCCGTCAACGGTACCGCGATCAAGGACTCTCGCGATCTCGCCCGCACCATTGCCACCCTGGCGCCGGGTACCTCCGTGAAGCTCGACGTCTTCCACAAAGGCGCGAGCAAGACGGTGACACTCGCCCTCGGCGAGTTGCCGAACGAGCGGCAGGCCAAGGCCGGCGAGGGCAAGGCGCAGTCGAACACCGGCACGCCGCGCCTCGGTCTCAGCCTGGCGCCGGCCGGCGACGTCCAGGGCGCGGGCCAGAAGGGCGTCGTCGTGACCGAGGTCGATCCGCAGGGACCCGCCGCGCAGCGCGGCATCCAGACCGGCGACGTCATTCTCAATGTCGGCGGCAAGGCCGTTGCCAATGTCGGTGACGTCCGCTCCGAGCTGGCGCAGGCCAAGTCATCCGGCAAGAACAGCGTGCTGTTGCAGGTGAAGAGCCAGGAAGCGACGCGGTTCGTCGCGGTCCCGCTGGCCTAAGCCTCGCGCTTCCAGCGGCAAACTCAAAAGGCGGCCTGCGGGCCGCCTTTTTCGTGCGCGTCTGGAAGATTCCCACAAGTGCCGATAACATTCTCGTTAACGGCAGCGTTGATGACGGGTTCGTCCGAAAAAGCCGCGTTCGCTCGTCACAGTTCGGAATCACGTGTTGGGCTTTGGCGTCAATGAAGACGCCCGAGCGAATTGCAGGAGTGGAACTTCGAACGCCCGGCCTTCTTGTGGAACCGGTAGTTCGCATTTGATCGGTGCCGACATGGATCGATTGAAGCTCTCGCTGAGGTGTGCGCTGCTCGTGGCGCCGCTTGTCCTGACGACCGGAAGCGCCCTGGGGCGCGACGATGGCCGCTACGCCAACTCGCCGCTGAAACCCTGGTTCGACAGCTTGCGCAGCCATCTCGGGCCCTGCTGCTCGGATGCAGATGGCTTTGCTGTATCCGACCCCGATTGGGAATCGCACGATGGGCACTATCGCGTGCGGCTCGACGGGCAGTGGGTGGACGTGCCTGATGAGGCCGTCATCACCGAGCCAAACCGGGCTGGCCACACCATGGTGTGGCCGGTGAAGACTGCGTTCGGGATTTCGATCCGCTGCTTCATGCCGGGCAGCATGATCTGACGCGGGTCGGCGTTACCGCTTGCTGGATTTGCGCTTCGAGGTCTTCTTCGTCTTCCTGGCCGTCTTCTTGGCTGTCTTCTTCTTGGACGCTTTCCGCTTCGACGCCTTCTTCGGGACCTTCTTGCCCTTCGCGCGCGCTTCCGACAGGCCGATTGCGATCGCCTGCTTGCGACTCTTCACGCGTGCGCCACGACCGCCGGGGCCGCTTTTCGCGGTGCCCTTCTTATAACGGCGCATCTCGCGCTCGACATCACTGCTGGCGCTGCGTGAGTAGCGGCGTTTCTTTGCCTTGCGTGCCATCGACTCTCTCCCTTGGCCGGGGAAAGAACCGCATCACTGACCCAACGTTCCAACTGCGCTGGCCGCGCTCCTCAGAAGGAGTTCGCCAACTCGATCTCGTCTTCCAGCGCCCGAATGCGGCGCGCAGCCTCAGTCGAGGACAGAGCCCGATCGTATTGAGTGGGCTGATAGGCCTCCTCGCTCAGACGCTTCAGCCTCAGCCCCTGCGCTCGCGTCATCTGCTCCGTGAGGAAAACCCTGGCGTCGTATTTACCTTGAACCTGCATCTGGCCTCTCCGTTCTCAAATCGTGACTTGACTATATGTTCTTATTTTGTTCTAACAAGCCATGGACAACAGAATTAATGAAATTCGACGCAAAATCAGTGCCTTGAGGCTCGAAATGGCCGACATCGAGGTGTCTGTGCGCGACCTCGTCGATCGCGACCGTGACTGCACAGAAAAGGCCCTGGCGCAGATGGATCTGCGCCGGAAAATCAACCTGCTGATCGGCGAGTGGAAGGCGGCCGGTGGCGGCGATGTCTTGCCTGACGTCCGCGAGCGGGTCCGCCTTCGTCCTGTAACGACATCCGGTCATCCGCTGCGCGTGATCGCGCGCCGCTGAGAATTTTGGGAGCGTGCGGTGGAGGAAGACCCGGACACGTACCGGATTCTAAAACTGCGCGCCGAAATTCTCGAACTCGGCTCCGCCATCCGGCAATTGCAGCGCGAGGGTCTCGATGATGCTGCAGCGCAGCTCCTGATCGCACGCAAACGTGCACAGCTCGAGCATCTCGTGAAGGCGAATGCTGCGGGACGGCCGCTTTAGCGATGTGACGCTGGAAGGATTCCCAATCCAGCTCCAGGCTCCAGCTCCAAAGCGAAAGGCCCCGCGTCACCGCGAGGCCTTTGATGGTCGGCCGGAGCTCACTTGGTGTTGCTCATGCCACCCTTGTTGTTCGTCATGGTGCCGCCTTGGTCGGAGCCGGGGCCAGAACCACCTTGACCCGAGGGATCAGCGCCCTTGGAGGACTTGGTGTTGGCACCCGTGGTCTGCGACGACGACATCGAGGATCCTTGCTTGGCCTTGTGCGACTTGGCCTGCGCGGCGAACGGAGCGGCGGCGAGGCCGGTTGCCAACATCACGGTGAGAGCGAGCTTGGTGGTTTTCATGCGCGGGAACTCCCTGAGTTAAATTGACGCAGGCAGCCAACCGTCATTTGCCGCAGGAGTTCCGAACGAAAGCGCCCGGTGCGTGTCACGCGCGCTTCAAAATTCCTTGTCCTCGGCGAGGATGAACACGAGGCCCGTGAGCGTCGCGCCGATCGCGAACGTCGTCACCAGCGTGATGATGAAGACCATCGCGGCGGAATGTCCGCCGTGGCTCAGCAGATTTGCGACCGCCGGATTGAACAGGACGAGGGCGAGACCGAAGACAAGGCCGAGGGCTGCGCCCATCATCGCATGCGTCATCAGCTTGATGACGCCGGTCGTAGAGATGAGGCTCGGCGACTTTTTCCCGCGCATGGAACCGCCTCGCGGTGTGGCATAAAACGCGCGCGACGATTGCGGGTTCCATTGTCATGACGATTTTGTCATTCCCCGCTTCATCCGACGTTCATGGCGGTCTTGCGAGGATGAACGCCATCAACACGGGAACATTCGATATGGGTAAGGTCGTCTTTCTCTATCGCTCGCTGGCCTATCGCAACGCGGCCGCGGACATGCTGCGCAAGGCGCGCAAGCTGCCGCGCGGTGCCGAGCGGAGCGCAGCCCGCCGTTACGCGCGGGCGCTGCGCGAGCTTTCGCAAACGGAAGCCTGGCTGGAAGGACGTGTCGCTGACGAACCGCAGGCGATGCAGCGCATGAGGGTCGCCGCGACACGCTAGAGCATGATCGGTTCTGAGTGAATCAGGGCCGAAGCTTCAGATTCTTGTCTTTCCGCGCGAACCGGAGCCCACGTCGCTCGCAAACGCTCTAGCCTGAGGCCCGCTGAAGGGGTTCGGACGGCGCCGCGTCGAACTTGCTCGCGGCCGAGGGCGCTACGGTCTTCCGCGTCAGCGGCACCTCGAGGCGGCACAACAGGCCTTCGGCACGCCAGTTGAACTCCGCCTGTCCACCGAGTTGCGATTCCACGCTGGCAAGCAGGCTCCGCGTGCCGAAGCCACGGGATTTCGGCGTCCTCACCAGCGGACCGCCGGTTTCGTCCCAGGTCAGTGTGAGGTGGTCGTCCTCGACCTGCCAGCCGATCGCGAGCCGCCCCGACCGCGTCGAGAGCGCGCCATATTTCGCCGAGTTGGTGAAGAGCTCGTGCAGCGCCAACGCCAGCGTCTGCGCTGTCGCCGGCGCCAGCTGAACTTCCGGACCAGCCAGCTTGATCTGGCCGCCGAGCGAGTAGGGCGCGAGCTCCTCGTCGATCAGCCTCGAGAGTTCGGCGCCCTGCCAGCTCGACAGCGACAGGATCGTGTGCACGCGCGCCAGCGCGTTGATGCGCCCCTCGACGGCGTTGACGTAATCCTTGACCTCGTCGGCGCGGGTGAGGCGCACGATCGATTGCGCCAGCGCCAGCGCGTTCTTGGCGCGATGATCCACCTCGCGGGCCAGCAGGTTTTGTCTCTCTTCCGCGCGTTTGCGTTCGGTGATGTCCACGGTGACGCCGCTCACGCGCACCACGCGGCCGCCCTGGTCCACCGTCGCGGCTGCCGTGCCGACGCACCAGCGCACCTCGCCATCGGGCCGGCTGACGCGAAACTCGCCTTCATAGGCGTGCGCGCCGGTATTGAACGCGGCAATCGCCTGGCTGAACTGGTCGACGTCATCAGGGTGCAGCAGCGCCTGGATATTGGCCGAGGTGACATTGAAGGTCTCCGGCGTCACGCCGAAGATGCGGTACTGGCCTTCGTCCCACATCCAGTCGCCGTTGACCCAATCCCAGTCCCAGGATCCCATCTTGCCGGCGGCGATCGCCATGCTGCGCCGCTCTTCGCTCTCGCGCAGCTTTGCGGTGGAATTCTCCAGCTCGGCCGTGCGTGCGCGAACGCGGTCCTCGAGCTCCTGGTTCAGCCGTTCGAGCTCGCGTGTCTTGCGGTAGAGCTCGGCAAACACCTTGATCTTGGCGCGCAGCACCTCCGGTACCACCGGCACCGGCACGTAATCGACCGCGCCCATCTCGTAGCCGCGCAAGCGGTCGATGTCGCTCACCTGGATAGCCGAGATGAAGATCATCGCGGTCTTCTGGAAGCGCGGATGCTCCCGGATCATCGCGGCGAGCTCGAAGCCGTCGAGCTCGGGCATGCAGACGTCGACCAGGATCACCGCGATCTCGGTCTTGAGCAGCACCTCCAGCGCCTCGCGGCCCGATGATGCGATCACGAGGTTCTCACCGAGGTCCTTCAGGATCACCTCGTAGGCGAGCAGCTTGGCCGGCTGGTCGTCGACGAGGAGGATGTTGACCTTTTCGTGGTCCATTCGCGGATCCAAACTCAGCGGTGCAGCCACATGCGGATTGCAAGCAGCAATTGATCGGTGTTGACGGGTTTGGCGAGGTAGTCGGACGCACCGGCTTCCAGGCATTTCTCACGGTCGCCCTTCATCGCCTTGGCTGTCAGCGCGATGATCGGAAGGCGGGCGAAGGCCGGATTTTCGCGAATGACGCCGATGGTCTGATAGCCATCCATCTGCGGCATCATGATGTCCATCAGCACGATGGCGATCTCCGGATTGGATTCGACCAGCGTCACCGCCTCGCGGCCGGTCGTGGCCGTCAGCACCTTCATGCCCCGCCGTTCCAAGACGCTCGACAGCGCGAAGATGTTGCGGGCGTCGTCGTCGACGAGCAGGGCGGTCTTGCCGATCAGGTCTTCGTCGGAACTGTTTAGCTTCTCCAGCATGCGCTGCTTCTCGACCGGCAGTTCCGTGATCACGCGATGCAGGAACAAGGCGGTCTCGTCGAGCAGGCGCTCCGGCGATTCCACGCCCTTGACCACGATGCTGCGCGCCATGGTGTGGAGTTCCGCATCTTCCTCCGCCGAGAGCTCGCGGCCGGTGAAGACCACCACCGGAACGTTCGACAGGCTCTCGTCGTCGCGGATCTGGTCCAGCACCTCGAAGCCGCTCATGTCGGGCAGCCGCAGGTCGAGCACCACGCAATCGCAGGGCGCCTCGCGCAGCGTCAAGAGCGCGCCGGCGCCGGTATCCGTCGTCACGATCTCGATGTCGTCGTGATGCAGCAGCTCGCGGATCGAGAGCTGCTCGGCCTCGTTGTCCTCGACGATCAGGAGCCGCTTGCGCCGCGGCCGCGCATATTCCTTGATCTGCGTCAGCGCGGCTGAGACGCCCTCGGTCGTGGTCGGCTTGTTGACGAAGGAGAAGGCGCCGCGGGCCAGCGCATGCTGCCGATCCTCGTCGAGCGTGATGATCTGCACGGGGATGTGGCGCGTCAGCGGATTGTGCTTGAGCTGGCTCAGCACCGTCCAGCCCAGCATATCGGGCAGGAATACGTCGAGCGAAACGGCCCGCGGCTGGTACTGCTTCGCAAGCTCCAGCGCCTCCGCGCCGCGCGCGGCGACCAGAACCTTGAAGCCCTTGTCGCGGGCGAGATCGACCAGCACGCGGGCATAATGCGGATCGTCCTCGACGATGAGCAGGATGGTATCGCCGGGCTCGAGATCGAGCCTGTCGTCGGCAATCTGCTCGATGACGCGCTGCTGTTCGGGTGCGGCGGCTTGCAACGCCGGTGGCTGACTGTACTGCGGCGGCGCGGGCGCACGCGGCGCGAGCGTCGGGCCGGAATACTTTAGCGGCAGATAGAGTGTGAAGGACGAGCCCTTGCCGGGCGCGCTGCGCAGATGGATCTCGCCGCCGAGCAGGCTCGCGAGCTCGCGGCTGATCGCAAGCCCGAGGCCGGTGCCGCCGTATTTGCGGCTGGTGCCGGCGTCCGCCTGCTGGAACGCCTCGAAGATCAGCTTCTGCTTCTCCAGGGGAATGCCGATGCCGGTGTCCGTCACCTCGAACGCGATCACCGCCGGCGCGGAGTTCAGCACCGGATGATCCGTGCCCCAGCCGCCGACCGCGGCGACGACCTTCAGGCGCACCTCGCCTTCGGCGGTGAACTTGAAGGCGTTGGAAAGCAGGTTCTTGAGGACCTGCTGCAGGCGCTTGGAGTCGGTGACGATGCTGCGCGCAAGGTTCGGGTCGACGTCGATCTTGAACGACAGGTTGCGGTTTTCCGCCTCGTGCCGGAACGGCCGCCCGACGGTCTCGAGCAGGTTTGCGGTCAGAATCTCCTCGGCGTCGACCGTCACCGTGCCGGATTCGATCTTGGAGAGATCCAGGATGTCGCTGATGAGGTTGAGCAGGTCGGTGCCGGCGCCATGGATGGTGCGAGCGAACTCGACCTGCTTGGCCGAGAGGTTGCCATCCGGATTGTCGGTGAGCTGCTGTCCCAGGATCAGGATCGAGTTCAGCGGTGTGCGCAGCTCGTGGCTCATATTGGCGAGGAATTCGGACTTGTACTTCGAGGTCAGCGCGAGCTCGGTCGCCTTTTCCTCCAGTGCGCGGCGGGCCTGCTCGATTTCCTGGTTCTTGCGCTCGACCTCGACGTTGCGCTCGGCGAGCTGCTGCGCCTTCTGCTCGAGCTGGTCGTTGGTCTGCTGCAATTCGCGCTGCTGGGTCTGAAGCTCACCGGCTAGCTGCTGCGACTGCTTGAGCAGGCCTTCGGTCTGCATCGTCGCCTCGATCGAGTTGAGCACGATGCCGATGGAGTCGGTAAGCTGCTCGAGGAACGTCATCTGCGAGGTCGTGAACGAGGTCAGCGAGGCGAGCTCGATCACTGCCTTGACCTGGCCTTCGAACAGCACCGGCAGCACGACGAGGTTCTTTGGCGCAACGCGGAACAGCGCCGAGTTGATCGGCACCACGTCGGGTGGAATGTCGGCGATGACGCGCGGCCGTCTGTCGAGGGCGCATTGGCCGATCAGGCCGTCGCCGAGCGGGAGCACGCGCTGATAGGGATAGACGCCGTCGCCGGCATAGGAGGCGAGCAGCAGGAGCCGCGGACTTTCCTCGTTCTCGACCTGGTAGATCACGCCGGTATGGGCGTTCACGAGGGGCGACAATTCGGTCAGCAGCAGCCGGCCGACGGTGGTGAGATCGCGCTGACCCTGGAGCATGTTGGTGAATTTGGCGAGGTTGGTCTTCAGCCAGTCCTGCTCGGTGTTCACGTCCGTGGTGAGACGGAGGTTCGTGATCATCGTGTTGATGTTGTCTTTCAGCTCGGCGACTTCGCCGCGGGCGTCGACCTGGATCGACCGCGTCAGGTCGCCCTTGGTCACGGCGGTCGCGACTTCCGCGATCGCGCGCACCTGCGAGGTGAGATTGGCTGCGAGCAGGTTGACGTTGCCGGTGAGATCTTTCCAGGTGCCGGCGGCACCGGGCACGTCGGCCTGGCCGCCGAGCCGTCCCTCGACGCCGACCTCGCGCGCCACCGACGTCACCTGATCGGCGAAGGTCGCGAGCGTCTCGGTCATGTTGTTGATGGTGTCGGCGAGCGCCGCGACCTCGCCCTTGGATTTCACGGTGAGATTTTGTTTCAAATCACCGTTCGCAACTGCGGTCACCACCTTGACGATGCCGCGGACCTGCTCGGTCAGGTTCGCCGCCATGAAGTTGACGGTGTCGGTGAGGTCCTTCCAGGTGCCGGCCACACCGGGCACCTGGGCCTGGCCGCCGAGCTCGCCTTCGGTTCCGACTTCACGCGCGACGCGGGTGACTTCGCCGGCAAACGCGTTGAGCTGGTCCACCATGGTGTTGATGGTGTTCTTCAGCTCGAGGATTTCGCCCTTCACGTCCACGGTGATCTTGCGGGACAAGTCGCCGCGCGCGACGGCGGTGGTGACTTCGGCGATGTTGCGGACCTGCGTCGTGAGGTTCGCGGCCAGCAAATTGACGTTGTCGGTGAGATCCTTCCAGGTGCCGCCGACGCCCGGCACGACGGCCTGACCGCCGAGCCGGCCCTCGGTGCCGACCTCGCGCGCAACGCGCGTCACTTCGGCCGCGAAGGAGCGCAGCTGCTCCACCATCGTGTTCAGGGTGTCCTTGAGCAGCAGGATCTCGCCGCGCACGTCCACCGTGATCTTCTTCGACAGGTCGCCGCCGGCGATCGCGGTCGCGACCTCGGCGATGTTGCGGACCTGGGCCGTCAGGTTGGAGGCCATGAAGTTGACGTTGTCGGTGAGGTCCTTCCAGGTGCCGGCAACGCCGGGCACTTCGGCCTGACCGCCGAGCTTACCCTCGGTACCGACCTCGCGCGCCACGCGCGTCACTTCGCCGGCAAAGCCGTTGAGCTGGTCCACCATGGTGTTGATGGTGTTCTTCAGCTCGAGGATTTCGCCCTTCACGTCCACGGTGATCTTGCGCGACAAGTCGCCGCGCGCCACGGCGGTGGTCACTTCGGCGATGTTGCGGACCTGTGCGGTCAGGTTGCCCGCCATCGAGTTGACGCTGTCGGTGAGGTCCTTCCAGGTGCCGGCGACGCCGGGCACGTTGGCCTGACCGCCGAGCCGGCCTTCGGTGCCGACCTCGCGCGCCACGCGCGTCACCTCGCCCGCGAAGCGGTTGAGCTGGTCGACCATCGTGTTCAGCGTGTCCTTGAGCTGAAGGATCTCGCCGCGGACGTCCACCGTGATCTTGCGCGACAGGTCGCCGCCGGCGATGGCGGTTGCGACCTCGGCGATGTTGCGGACCTGGGCGGTGAGATTGCCTGCCATCGAGTTGACGTTGTCGGTCAGGTCCTTCCAGGTGCCGGCGACGCCCGTCACCTGGGCCTGGCCGCCGAGCTTGCCTTCGGTGCCGACCTCGCGCGCCACGCGCGTGACTTCGCCAGCGAACGCGTTGAGCTGGTCCACCATGGTGTTGAGCGTTTCCTTCAGCTGAAGGATTTCGCCCGACACGTTCACGGTGATCTTCTTCGACAAGTCGCCCTTCGCAACGGCGGTCGCGACCTCGGCGATGTTACGGACCTGACCGGTCAGGTTCGAGGCCATCGAGTTGACCGAGTCCGTCAAGTCCTTCCAGGTACCGGCGACGCCGCGCACTTGGGCCTGGCCGCCGAGCTTGCCTTCGGTGCCGACCTCGCGCGCGACGCGGGTGACTTCGCCGGCGAAGGCGTTGAGCTGGTCCACCATGGTGTTGATGGTGTCTTTCAGCTCCAGGATTTCGCCGCGCACGTCCACGGTGATCTTCTTCGACAGATCGCCGCCCGCGACCGCCGTCGTCACCTCGGCGATGTTGCGGACCTGTGCGGTCAGGTTCGACGCCATCGAGTTGACGCTCTCGGTGAGGTCCTTCCAGGTGCCGGCGACGCCGAGCACGTTGGCTTGACCGCCGAGCCGCCCCTCGGTGCCGACCTCGCGCGCGACGCGCGTGACTTCGCCGGCAAACGCATTGAGCTGGTCCACCATGGTATTGAGCGTTTCCTTCAGCTGAAGGATCTCGCCCGAGACGGTCACCGTGATCTTCTTCGACAAGTCGCCGCCGGCGATGGCGGTCGCGACGTCGGCGATGTTGCGGACCTGCGCGGTCAGGTTCGACGCCATGAAGTTGACGTTGTCGGTGAGGTCCTTCCAGGTGCCGGCCACACCTGGCACCTGGGCCTGGCCGCCGAGCTTGCCCTCGGTGCCGACCTCGCGCGCCACGCGCGTCACTTCCGAGGCGAAGGAGTTGAGCTGGTCCACCATGGTGTTGATGGTGTCCTTCAGCTCCAGGATCTCGCCGCGGACGTCCACCGTGATCTTGCGCGACAGGTCGCCGCGCGCCACGGCGGTGGTCACGTTGGCGATGTTGCGGACCTGGGCGGTGAGGTTGCCGCACATCGCGTTCACGGAGTCGGTCAGGTCCTTCCAGGTGCCGGCGACGCCGGGCACGATCGCCTGGCCGCCGAGCTTGCCGTCGGTGCCGACCTCGCGCGCCACGCGCGTCACCTCGGAGGCGAAGGAGCGCAGCTGGTCCACCATCGTGTTGATAGCTTCCTTGAGCTGAAGGATCTCGCCACGGACGTCGACGGTGATCTTCTTGGACAAGTCGCCGTTGGCGACCGCGATCGTGACCTCGGCGATGTTGCGAACCTGGTTGGTCAGGTTGTTCGCCATCGAGTTGACGCTCTCGGTCAGATCCTTCCAGACGCCGGTCACCTCAGGCACCTGGGCCTGGCCGCCGAGCTTGCCTTCGGTGCCGACCTCGCGCGCCACGCGCGTCACCTCGGAGGTGAACACGCCGAGCTGCTTGATCATGGTGTTGACGATGGTCGCCGACTGCAGGAATTCGCCGCGCAGCGGGCGGCCATCGACGTCCAGCTTGACGGTCTGGAGCAGGTCGCCTTGCGCCACCGCGGCGACTGCGCGCGTCACTTCGCGCGTCGGCCACAGGAGGTCGTCGATCAGCGTGTTGACGGAGCCTTCCATGTCGGCCCAGGAGCCGCTGGCGAGGCCGAACTTCACGCGCTGGCGGGTCTTGCCCTCGCGCCCCACGACCTGACCGACCAGCTCGAGCTGCTGCGCCATGCGCTGGTTGGCGGCGATGATTTCATTAAAAGTGTCGGCGATCTTGCCGTCGATGCCGAGATAGTCCCCGCTCATCCGCACCGAAAAATCGCCGCTGCGCATGGCCTGCAAGGCGAGCAGCAATTCCGGCCGTGAATCCGGGTCCGACATACCATTGGTTTTTGGCTTTGGAACGCGACGACCGGAGCGTGATGCAGTTCCGGGATCGAGGTCGCTCATACTGATTCCCCCGCGGCGTCGGCCGAATCCAAAGCGTGACGCAGTTGTCAAAATAGAGCGTCAGCCAAATTCGAAATCAAGCGCCAACGTTGCGGCGCTTGGAATTGGAACCTGCCATGCTCAGCCCGGCCAAAATAACGGTGAGGAGTGACGATGGTTCCATCCCGTTCAGAAAAAGCCGGCCGGCCGCGGCACCAGAACTCCCAGCCATCCTAGGAGAGGGGGTTGGCGCGCCCAGGGGGCGGGGCTGTGACCGGCGACCCCGGCGCAAGGTCCGCCACGCCACACGCTGATTCGCAGGCCACGGGGACTGCGACCAGATCGAACCCCAGCGGCAGCGGCACCTCGACGTCGGGCGGCAGGGACGACAACGGCGATGCGGGCCCCGAGAGTAACCGTACGATGCGGCCGGAGAGCCAGCTGCATCATCCGGACGACAAATAGGGCTGCTATTTGTCCGCCATGGTGCGCTCCGCATCTTTCACCTGCGTGCGCAGCATCGGCAATTGCTCGCGGGCGAAGGCGGCGAGCGCAGGATTGTCGGGCGCTTTCAGATAGCGCTCGAGCAGGCTGATGGCGGAGTCATATTCGGGGATTTGCGCGGCATAGAAGCTTCTGACGTAAATTGGTCCATCCGCGTTTTCGGGCTCGACGAGGCTTGCGCTCACCGACGTCGTCTTGCTGGCGTGCGGCTCCGCACCGATCGCGTCCTGAATTTGCTTCAGGGTCTTGTCGCGCTTGCCCGCCTCTTCGGCGCGCAGGGCCGCGAGATTTTTCACCTCCGCATTGCCTTTCAGGTCGGTGCTTTCCAGCAGGCCCTGCTGGAAACGGCTGAAGGTGTAGAGGCCGGTGATGACATCGGTTGCGGTCGGCACGCGGTCGCCGGCCGTTCGCTCACCCATATTGTCGGCGAACGCCGAGGTGCTGACGAGAGCCAGGATGATCGCGACAAGAATCCTCATGCATCTCCAATGACCGATGGCGTGCGAAGTTCCCCCGGCGTTACGATCCGGTAAGGGCGATTGCGGAGCGGGAGTTCCGTTCCCACATCTTCCGTATGAAACAGTCTGACATCTTCAGGGATAACGCCGAGAACTGCCTTCAGCTCGCCGAGCGCGCGGAAGGGCAGCCTGCCCACAAGCGCTATTTGCGTATGGCGGATGCCTGGACGGCATTGGCGAACGAGCAGGACTGGCTGGACGGTGAAATCCCGCCCGTAAAGGTCCGCGTCCTTCGAACGCAGGATGCGTGAGCGCTCTCATCTTTGTGAATCTGCATGTGAGACTGCTCACGGAATGCAAGCAACCAATCCAGGATCATCCACGAACTGTCGATCGCGTTGATTTTGATTCCAGAAGGAGGTTTTGCGATGGCTCCACGTCTGGCTCTTCTTTCGCTCATTCTCGCCTTTGGCGTCTCGGTCGCGTTCGCGACAGTGACGACGGTGCGGCAGGTGCATCTGGAGAATGCATCGGCGGCGATCCACGCCACGCATAGTTAGCGCTGCGGGCCTCGCGCGCTGGAACATTCGTTGTGCCGGCGCGTAAGCGCTTCAGGACATCTGGAGAAGCGAGAGGACATCATGGCGCATTCCGACCACGGCATCGTCAAGGACAAGCGGGCGGAAGATCAACCGCGCGACAAGCAACGCGCGCAAGCCGTGCACAAGACGGATTCGAAGGGCTCGCCGTCGCGCGAAGCGACGCGCGATCCCAAGCTCAACGACAACACCAAGACACCGGGCTCCGGCGTGATGCCGGACGATTCCGGCGACGCGCCGACCGGCTAGTTCTCGCGGGGAACGAATCCCTTCGCGACGAGTCGACCGATTGCTTCCGGCTGTCATGCCCCCGGTGCGCCGGAAGCAATCTCCAAGGACGGCCCTGGCACCCACTGTGCCGGGGTCGTTTTTGCTTGGGGGAGCCTCAATCCTCGGTGTCGCCCTCGGGCTTCGCGGGCGCGTGTCCTTCGGGGCCGCGACCAAAGACACCAAACTCGCTTGATTTGATGCCTGCCGACGGGTCGATGCTCGTCTCGATGCCCGCGGCTGCGAGCCCGAACTTGAGGAGTTCGCGGACCGCCGCAGCGCGTGTCGGCATCCGGTGCTTGAATCGAAAATCGTCAACGGCGGCCAGCTCTTCCGGCGAGAGCATGACCTGGAGGCGCTCGGCGCGAAGGTCATTCATGGTCGATCACGCAAAGTGAGTAAGTTGAGTAGTTTGCTCAACGAACGAGTTTGGCGCGAGTTCCACAAGAGTCGGAAAAATCGCCAGATGAGTAAAAATAATCAGTAAAATCAATTAGTTATTATTGAAACAACTCTGGCGGTGGCGCATTCTTTCGGAAGAGAGGGAGAACAGGCCATGACGGAGGAAGTCAGGTTACCCCGCAAGCTTTCCGGAGAGCCCGAGCCGCCCAAACCAGTGCGTCCGAGTCACCAGAAGGTCATCGAGCAAGTCGAGCGCTGGGCCAACAGCTCGGGGCTGCAACCACCGAGGACGGAAGATGCGAAGACGATCTGAGCCCCACACGCTCGAACAACGTCTCAAGGCAGAGCAGCTGCGGCTCGAGCAGGAACTGTCGGGCTTGCCGGATGGACAGCAGCGCGATTCTGTTATGGCGCGCATCGATCAGCTTCAGACCGCTGCCGCGATGCATGATTTCCTGATGCTACCGGAGGCCGCGGCCGCTCGCTGATCGCCCCTGGCGTCCGTGCTCCGTGTCTGACGCGACCACCGGAACATGCGCCGGAACGTTCGCTCGCCGACCCGGTTGGTTCACACGTTGGCCGAGTGGAGAATTGGAATGCTGAAACAAGGCGAGTTGGACCGCAGCGAGATGGGCAGGTTGATCGGCAGCGACAAGGTCGAGGGAACATCGGTCTACGGCGCCGATCGCAACAAGATCGGTTCGATTGAACGCGTGATGATCGACAAAGTCAGCGGCAAGGTCTCCTACGCCGTGCTCGGCTTCGGCGGTTTCCTGGGCCTCGGCAACGACCACTATCCGCTGCCCTGGCAGTCGCTGAAATACGATACGGAGCTCGGCGGCTATGTCACCGGGATTACCGCCAAGACGCTGGAAGACGCGCCGAAATACGGCGAACGCAGCGACTGGAACTGGGGTGATGATGCGGCAGTCCGCGGCATCAACTCGTATTACGGCGTTCCCTTCGCGTAGGCTCCCATGGAAAGCGAGATCCGATGAGCAAGGAACGACCCACCGACGATCCCCGGCGTCAGAATGACTGGGGATCGCACGCCCAGGCGGACAAGCCCTGGAAGGGCAATCCGGAGAAGGAGCAGAAGTCGGGCGAGACAAAGCCTGACCTCGAGACGTGGCAAGAGACCAAGACGCACTGAGCAAAAGTGCGCCGACAACGGGGGCATTGAGGGAGCGGTGCCCGCGCTGTCATCGCCGGCCTTGTGCGCAGTTGCGCGCTGGGGCGAGCGATCCGGTATTCCAGATGCGGTTGAGGGATGCGGAGAAGCCGCGGTGTACTGGATGCTCCGGTCAAGCCGAGGCACGACACCGTTTGCTTGGTGCCACTCTACCCCACCGCCTCCTTCCGCCCCGGCCCCGCATGCACATGCACCTGTTTCGCATGCAGCGGCTCACCGCATTCCGAACAGACCATCACGGGGTCGAACTCCTTGCCGCAAGTCTTGTGCTGGTGCAGCAGCGGGCGGCCGCGCTCGTCGCCCATGTGGGTATCGCCCCAATGCACCATCGCCATGATGATCGGGTAGAGATCGAGGCCCTTCTGCGTCAGGATGTATTCGTAGCGCTTGGGTGCCTCGGAATAGGGGACGCGGCGCAAGATGCCGAACCGCACCAGCTTCTTCAGACGCTCCGAGAGCAGGTGCCGCGTGATCTGGAGCGAGGACTGAAACGCCTCGAACCGGCGCACGCGTAAGAAACATTCGCGCAGGATCAGCAGCGTCCAGCGGTCGCCGACCACGGCGACGGTGCGGGAGAGCGAGCAGGGCTCTTCATCCAGCGTGTCCCACTTCATGTCGCGATCTCCGGCAAAGGGTAGTAAGTCAGAAAAAGGAACTGACTTGAATGATCAGCGCTATTTCTACTGAAGGATATCATTCACCCCTGTAGTTTGACAGTTCTATTTTAGAACTATAGCCTCTGGCCCAATCACATGCCGTTCTCATCGGAGGAGGTGACCTTGTCCAAGCGAAACGCGACAGCCGCCGTGATCGGGGCCGGCGATTTCATCGGCTCCGAGATCGCCAAGAAATTTTCCGCGGAAGGTTTCACGGTCTTCGCCGGCCGCCGCAATGGCGACAAGCTGGCGCCGCTGGTGAAGGACATCGAGGCCGCCGGCGGCGAGATTCACGCGCGCTCGCTCGATGCACGCAAGGAGGAGGAGGTCATCTCCTTCCTCAATGACGCCGACCAGCACGCGCCGCTCGAAGTCTGCATCTTCAATGTCGGCGCCAACGTCAACTTCCCGATCCTCGACACCACCGAGCGCGTGTTCCGGAAGGTGTGGGAGATGGCCTGCTATTCCGGCTTCCTCGCCGGCCGGGAAGCGGCACGGCTGATGCTGCCACGTGGTGGCGGCAACATCTTCTTCACCGGCGCGACAGCGAGCTTGCGCGGCGGCAGCGGCTTTGCCGCCTTTGCCAGCGCAAAATTCGGACTGCGCGCGGTGGCGCAGGCGATGGCGCGCGAACTCGGGCCGAAGAACATCCACGTCGCCCATCTCATCATCGATTCCGGCGTCGACACCGAGTGGGTGCGGCAGCGCCGGCTCGAAGCGCTCGGGGCGAACGCGCTCGACAATCCCGATCTTCTGATGCCGCCGTCATCCGTCGCGGATGCCTATTGGCAGCTCTATCAGCAGCCGAAGAGCGCCTGGACCTTCGAGATGGAGATCCGTCCCTTCGGAGAGAAATGGTGACCGTGGAGCAAGACTGCGGCTAGACTGATCCCAATACAAACTGAAATCCGGGAGGCCCCTACGTGAAGACTGCGATCACCGAACTGTTCGGCATCGAGCACCCGATCATCCAGGGCGGCATGCATTTCGTCGGCTTTGCCGAACTCGCCGCTGCCGTCTCCAATGCCGGCGGGCTCGGCATCATCACGGGCCTCACGCAGAAGACGCCGGAATTGCTCGCGAAGGAAATCGCGCGCTGCCGCGACATGACGGACAAGCCGTTCGGCGTGAATCTCACCTTCCTGCCGACCTTCTCGGCGCCGCCTTATCCGGAGTACATCGCGGCCATCGTCGAAGGCGGCATCAAGGTGGTGGAGACGGCGGGACGCAGCCCGGAGCAATACATGCCTGCGCTGAAGGCCGCCGGCATAAAGGTGATCCACAAATGCACGTCCGTGCGCCATTCCCTGAAGGCCGAGCGCATCGGCTGCGACGCCGTCAGCGTCGACGGCTTTGAGTGCGGTGGCCATCCCGGCGAGGACGACATTCCCAACATGATCCTGCTGCCGCGTGCGGCGGAGGAATTGAAGATCCCGTTCGTGGCCTCCGGCGGCATGGCCGACGGGCGCAGCCTCGTCGCGGCGCTGTCGCTGGGTGCGGCGGGCATGAACATGGGCACGCGCTTCATCGCCACCAGGGAAGCACCGGTGCATCAGAACGTGAAGAACGCGCTTGTTGCGGCCACCGAGCTCGACACCCGCCTGATCATGCGCGCTCTGCGCAACACCGAGCGCGTGCTGAAGAACGCCAACGTCGATCGTCTGCTCGAGATCGAGCGCGAGAAGGGCGCCAAGCTGAGCATCGACGATATCCACGACCAGGTCGCGGGCGTCTATCCGAAGATCATGCTGGACGGCCAAATGGACGCGGGCGCCTGGAGCTGCGGCATGGTCGCAGGGCTGATCCATGATATCCCCACCTGCAAGGAACTCGTGGATCGGATCATGGATGAGGCGGAACAGATCATCCGCAGCCGCCTGATGGGGTTCCTGGACGGGACGGGTGCAGCACGAAAGGTCGCCTGACACCTCCAAACTTCTTAACCACGGCGGCACTTGGCCGCTGGAATTGCGCGTGACGCCTCCTAAATAGGGGTAAATTACCCTTGAAATAAGCAATTTCAGGAGGCGTCCGTGGTCCTGAGGAGCGTTCCTTTTGCAGTTGCCGTTGCCCTCGTGCTCGCGTGGGGCGGCATTGCGCGCGCTGACGACTACAAGCCTGACGAATATCTCGGTCTCGATCTCTCCAAGGCGGTGCTGTCGCCGAAGCGGCTCGGGCCCGAGACGCAGTTCGCCCCGGTCGCGTTGGAGGCGAAGGGTGGCAACGAGGCGCAGGCGCGCGCCGAGCCGATGGACGTGCCGAAGAAAGTTGCCGCCGAGCGCGTGCACGTGGCCGAGCCGAAGGCTGTTCATGCCAGGAGCGCCCAGCCACGCGGCGCAGCGCGCACCAAGCTTGCACATCGTCGCGGCAATCCGCTGGACGCGCAGGCGATGGACACCCGCATCCAGACCTGGCCGTGCCGCACTGGCGGCATTTGCAGCTGGAAGCGCTAGCCGGGTCTGTCGCGTCATCCGGGCGTCGCAAAACCGTAGGCCCGGAGTCAAGAAACCGTCAGGATAGGAGTCAAACGGCGCAGGCACCTTCCGTCGCGATTCGACGAAGGTTTCCTGAATGGCAACGCTCCGCGCCTCGCGCGCATGGACCCGGCGGCAGTTCCTGGTCCGCTCGACTTCAAGCCTCGCCGTTGCCGCGCTCGGCACACTCGCAAAGCCATCCATCAGCCGCGCCGCCGATCGTCCGCAAATCGCGGGTGGCATTCAGTCCGGCGATGTCTCGGATGGCTCCGCCGTGATCTGGGCGCGCGCCGACCGGCCCGCGCGGATGCAGGTGGAATGCGCGACCGTCGAGGGTTTCAAGACGATCATGGCGTCAGCCTCACGCGACGCGCTGCCCGATGCCGACTTCACCGCAAAACTGCTGCTGAACGATCTGCCGTCCGGGCAGGACATCTTCTATCGCGTGCGTTTCGACGACATTGCCACCGGCATTGCCGGCGAAAGCCGCGTCGGCCATTTCCGTACAGCGCCGGCCGCAGGGCAATCGATCTCGTTCGTGTGGTCAGGCGACGTCGCGGGGCAGGGCTGGGGCATCGACATCTCGCGCGGTGGCTATCGCAGCTATCGCACCATGCTCGAGAATCGCCCGGACTTCTTCATCCACTCCGGCGATCACATCTACGCCGACTGCACGATTCCCTCCGAGCAGAAGCTGCCGAACGGCGAGACCTGGCGCAACCTGGTGACCGAGGAGAAAGCCGAGGCCGCGCACACGCTGGCGCAATTCCGCGGCAACTACAAATACAACCATCTCGACGAGCATTTTCGCGCCTTCCATGCGGAGGTGCCGATGTTCGCACAGTGGGACGACCACGAGGTCACCAACGACTGGTCGCCGACCGGCAGCTACGACGACGCCGGCTATGAAGACGACGGCACCCCGCGCCTGGTCGCGCGCGCCCGCCGTGCCTTCTTCGATTTCATGCCGATCCGCGACGTCGGCACGCGACAGGGCCGGGTCTATCGCAAGATCGCTTACGGTCCGCTGCTCGACGTCCTCATGATCGATATGCGCAGCTACCGTGACGACAGCTGGAATAAGGGCGAGGACCATCGCGGCTGGATTCTCGGTGCCGCGCAGCTCGCCTGGCTGAAGCGCGAGCTCGCCGCGTCGCGTGCGACCTGGAAGGTGATCGCGGCTGACCTGCCGATCGGCCTCGTCAGTCTCGATGCCGTCGCGCTCGGCAATGGAGCGCCCGATCGGCGTGAGCACGAAATCGCCGATCTCCTCAGCTCCATCAAGCGCGCGGGCGTGCGCAACATCGTCTGGCTCACCGCCGACATGCACTACACCGCCGCGCATTATTACGATCCGAACAAGGCGCAATTCCAGGATTTCGAGCCGTTCTGGGAGTTCGTCTCCGGCCCGCTGCATGCCGGCACCTGGGGTCCGGGCGAGCTCGACAATACGTTTGGGCCCGTCGCGATGTATCAGAACGGCTGCAGTGAGGCGCAGGGGGAGAACCTCGCGCCGTGCTTCGGCCTGCAGTTCTTCGGCAGGGTCGATATCGACGGTGCGAGCGGCGTGATGACCGTGACCTTGAAAGACGTCGACAATCGCGATCTCTGGTCGGTCGACATCGTGCCGCAGCCGCAGGCGCGCCCGGCCGTGGTCGCGCAGCATTCGTGAGTGGGCAACTCTCTCCGTCGTCATGGCCGGGCTTGACCCGGCCATCCACGCCTTGCTGCTCGGCCCTGAGAACGTGGATGCCCGGGCATAGGCGAGCGGAAGCGACGCCGTCCTTCGGACGGCTATGCCCGGGCATGACGGTGGGGCGATCGCGCATCCCAGCACTAACCCGATCTTGATTGGCCGCCTCGCGTCTCCTGCGCTATAGTCTCCATTCCCGCCACCTCTTTTTCCATCACCGAAGAGTCTGCCCTTGCGGCCCCACCGCGTGTTCGGCGGCTGAAATACGTCAGGAGTTAGCTCATGGATAATCTGAAGACACAGGGCATCAGCATGCCCAAGCTCGGCCTCGGTACCTTCCGCATGCAGGGCGATGCTTGCCGCGCGGCGGTCGAGAGCGCGCTGTCGATCGGCTATCGCCACATCGACACTGCCGAGATGTACGCCAATGAAGAACCGATCGGTGCGGCGCTCGCTGCGGCCCGGCTGCCGCGCGGCGAGCTTCATGTCACGACCAAGGTCTGGCACGAGAATCTCACCCCCGATGCGATCCGCCGCGCCTTCGACGCCAGCCTGACCAAGCTCCGGCTCGACCATGTCGATCTCTACCTCGTGCACTGGCCGTCGAAATCCGCGAACTGGGGCGCGGTGTTCGAGACCCTGATGAAGCTGAAGGAGGAGGGACGTACGCGGGCGATCGGCGTTGCTAATTTCACCACGGCGCTGCTCAAGATCGCGGTCGAGGACATCAAGGCGCCGATCGCCTGCAACCAGATCGAATGTCACGCCATGCTCGATCAATCGAAGGTGCTGGCCTATCTCAACGCCAGGTCGATCCCGCTGGTCGCCTATTGCCCGCTCGCGCAAGGACGCATCGCGTCAGATCCGGCGCTGGCCGAGATCGGCGCCAAGCACAATGCGACCGCCGCGCAGGTCGCGCTGAAATGGCTGCTCGACCAGAACGGTGTCGCTGCGATCCCGAAGGCCTCGCGCCGCGAAAGCCAGCAGGCCAATCTCGATGCGCTGAAGATCACGCTCGACGATGCCGACCGCAAGAAGATCGCGGCGTTGCCCAAGGACAGGCGTTGCGTCAATCCAGGCTTTGCGCCGGTGTGGGATTAGTTAGCTCTTCACCCTCTCCCCTTGTGGGAGAGGGTGGCTCGCCGCGATAGCGGCGAGACGGGTGAGGGGTATCTCTCCGCGCATGACTCTTGTGATTTTGTGGAGAGATACCCCTCATCCGGCGCTTCGCGCCACCTTCTCCCACAAGGGGAGAAGGAAGAAAGAACGCAAAGAAATGGCCCCGCGAGGGGCCATCTCCATGATGTGTTACGCATCAATCCCAATGGTGATGGTGACCGCGCTTGACGACGACGACCCGGTCGCGATGGTGCCAGCCGCGATGCCAGCCAAGGTCGCGATGCTCGCGCATTTCGGCGCGGGCGCCGTAGCCATGGTGGTAGCCGTTCTTGATCACCACCGTTTCGGCATTCGCCATCGTCGGTGCAACGATCGCGAGCGCGCCGAGAGCCGCAACCACATAACCAAGCTTCTTCATGATGTCCTCCTCCAATTCAATGCACATGAGAACGGCGCATGTGTGCGAACGTTCCGGAGAAACTGGAAGAGAATTCTGAATGGATGTTCAGACAGAGCATGATCCGGAAAAAAGCGTGAAGCAGTGTTCCGAACGATCATGCTCAAACGTGATGGTCAATCGCAGCGTTGCTGCGCTGGTGTCGGCGCGCCTGTCGCGACGTATTTGCCGTCCCTGATCGTGTATACCCCGCGCTCGCTGCGATTGTAGATCGCGCGCAGGCTGCCATCCTTCGCCAGCAGCAGCCCGAATTCACGCGCCTGGTGCAGCGAGGGGAAGTAAACCATCACATTGAGCAGGCCCTCGGCTTCGACCGTGGCGGACACCACTTCGTTCTCGTCCCTGGCCCCGCCGAAATCGCGCCGGTACATCACACGGCCGTCCTTCCTGATCTCGTAAGTCAACAGCGAGCCCTTGTCGCGGTCCGGCCGCGCCGCGCAATCGACCGCCCATGAGCCGAGCAGGCCCCATTGCTCGACCGTCGCCGCAAGCGTCTCGGCGCCGGCCGCTGGCGCGAACGCAATCCACAGCATCGCCGCCGCGATCCAGCGGCCTAGACAACGCGTCATGTCCTGAAAAACCCCGCCTCGAACAAGTCCAAGTGTAGCATCCCGCGCGCGATCGTCCACGCGAGCCGGCAATCACTCACGAATTTGATCCGCGTCAATGAGGCCGGTCGTATCAAGGGTAGGATGGCGCTCCCGAAGGCGAAGTTGGTGAGAGCGATGCTGAATCAAGTCGTGGATTTCGCGGGCGAGGTACTGCCGGGGAGCTGTGCCGTGCCGCCTTATTCCGAGACCGCGTTCCTGGCCGAGCTGGGCGAGCGCTTGAGGTCCTCGCGCGCGCGGTGCGAGCTGTCGCGCCGGGAGCTGGCCCGCCGCTCCGGGATTTCCGAGCGCTACATCGCCCAGATCGAGGCCGGCAAGGGCAACGTCTCGATCGTCCTGCTGCTGCGGCTGGCCTCCGCGATCCACGGCAGCCAGCCTCAGGTGGCCTAGAGCGAGCCTTAGGCCCGCTTCTCCACGTTTGCGCTGCGGGCCGGCACGCCGAACTCCTTGCGGCAGACCTCGGCCAGCACGGCGACGCCCTCGCGGATCTGCTGATGCGAGGGGCTCGCAAAGCACAGCCTGAGCCGCGAGCTGGAATGGGGCTTGTTGGTCGACCATTCGGGCCCCGGATTGATCGACACGCCGGCGGCGAGCGCGGCCTGATAGAGTTTTAGCGTATCGACCTGGCCGGGCAGCTTCACCCACAGGAAGATGCCGCCCTTGGGCTCCTCGAACTCGGCCGCCGTCCCGAACTGCTCGTTCAGCGCCTCCATTAGCGTATCGAGCTTGGTGCGCAGCGCCTTCGTCAGCGCCGGCACGTGGGTCGAGAAATGCGGCTTGCAATAGGCGGCCAGCACCATCTGCTCCAGCGCGCCGGAGCCTGCATCCGTCTTCAGCGCAAGCATCCGCGACATCACATCCCAGGGCGCGACGATGAAGCCGACGCGCAGCGCCGGTGCGATCGATTTCGAGAACGAGCCGATATGGATCACGCCGCCATTCGGGCTCATCGCGTGGATCGCCGGTGGCCGCTGCCCCGACCAGACGAGATCGGCGTAGCAGTCGTCCTCGAAGATGGGCACGCCATATTCGGCCGCGAGCCGCACCAGTTCAGCGCGGCGGCTCTCCGGCATGATGCTGCCGGTCGGGTTCTGCACGGTCGGGATGGTGTAGATGTATTTCGGCCGGATGCCGCGGCTCTTCAAATCGGCCAGCGTCGAGGCCAGCACGTCCATGCGCATGCCGTCCTTGTCGAGGGGGATGCCGACGACGTTGACCCCGAGCCGCGCCAGGCGGGTCAACGAGCCCTGATAGCTGTCCTGCTCGAAGATCACGGTATCGCCGCGCGTCAGCAGCGTCGCGTTGACGAGGTCGAGCGCCTGGAGCGAGCCGGAGACGATCAGGAGATCGTCGACCGTGCAGTTGATGCCGGCGTCGCGCTTCAGTTTTGTCACCAGGAATTCGCGCAAGGGCAGGTAGCCCTGCGGTCCGTGCGCCAGCCCGTAAGTGGCAAGCGAGCGGCCTTCCTTTTGCAAGGCGGAATTGGTCGCCTCGATCAGGCCGTCGAGCGGCAACTGCTCGGAGTCGTTGTTGCCGCCGACGAAACTGTACTTGGCGAGGCCCGTCCAGCGCGCGGAAGGGGCCGGCAGCCCTGCGGGAAACAGGGGCGCGAAATCGAAGCTGGACGTCATGGGAGCGTTCCTCGTTTTGTTCTTGTTGAGCGGCCGGCCTTGCGCCGGCCTGCCTTACTTCTTGCCGGCCGTCCTCGTCGGACGGCCCTGGCTGATGAAAGCGTAATGCGCATTGGCGACGCCGCCAACCATCAAGGCCTCGACCACGGGCTCGGCGATCTCGCCTGTTGCGGCCCAGTCCACAAGGAAGTTGGCCCCGGTCCCCCCGCGCACGTCGTCGGTTGGAATGAAGATCGAGACGGTGGCCAGAGGCTTCAGCGCCACCTGACCCTTCAGGTAGGTCTCGACCTGCTTGCCTGCGGTGTCGAAATAGGCGATGCGTTTGACCACCAGCGGCTGGGTCTCGGAGGCGTTGTGAACGCTCAGCGTCACCGAGAAGTCGACACGTAGTTTGCCCTGGCTCATCGCGACGCTGGAATAGGCGGGCACATAGAACCCGCCGGAGACGGCGAGTTCCTCCTTCGGCAGTGTGGTGAGCGAATCGGCAAAGTTTTGTTCGATATTGACCTTGGATTGCGCGGCTGCGGGCGCGGCACAGGCGAGGGGACATAGCAGCATTGCTGCGAAAAGCCCTTCTCGCATGTGACGAATTGCTCGCTTGCCGCGCCGCAACCTGGCCCTAGGGTGCGGCAAAACGGACCAATTTGGTATGCACGAACTCATTCGCGACATCACTCTCTGTATTCTGTTTGCCTGGATGCTGGGCCTGCTCGCCCATTTCTCCCGGCAGCCGCTGATCCTGGCCTACCTTATCGCCGGCTTCTGCATAGGTCCATTCGGTGCCGGCTGGGTCAAATCGCAGGAATCGATCAGCGTCATCTCCGAGCTCGGCCTGATCTTCATGCTGTTCATGATCGGGCTCGAGATCGACCTGAAGAAGATCGTGCGGGCGGGAAAGGTGATCCTGTTCGCGGCGGGCGGCCAGCTCATCGGCGGCTGCGTGCTCGGGGTGCTGTTCTTCGTCGGCATCGGCCTGTCGCTCGGCGGTGGGCATTTCGATGCGATCTATCTCTGCGTCGCCTGCGCGCTATCGAGCACCGTGATCATCGTCAAGGTGCTCTACGAGAAGCGCGAGCTCGACACGCTGCCCGGTCGCATCACGCTCGGCGTCCTGGTGCTCCAGGACATCTTCGCCATCCTGTTCCTGGCAGTGCAGCCGAGTCTCGCCAATCTCGAGGTCAGCGTCATCCTGCTGTCGATCGGCCGCGTCGCGGTGCTGGTCGCCGCCGCGCTGCTGGTCAGCCGCTACGTGCTGCCGCGCCTATTCCATCAGATTGCCCGCCGCCCCGAGCTGATCCTCCTTGGCGCGCTTGCCTGGTGCTTCCTCGTCGCCGAGACCGCGGAGCGGCTCTCACTCTCGCGCGAGATGGGTGCGTTGATCGCCGGCGTTTCGCTGTCGACCTTCCCTTACGCCCTCGACGTCACCGCCAAGGTCACCACGCTCCGCGACTTCTTCATCACGCTGTTCTTTGTCGCGCTCGGCATGACCATTCCCGTACCGGGCCTCTCCGTGATCGGGCTTGCCTTGATGATCGCGGCGTTCACGGTGGTGAGCCGCCTCGCCACCACCTTCGCCCCGCTCTACCTGATGAAGCAGGGCCTGCGCGCCAGCCTGCTGCCGGCCCTTAATCTCGCGCAAATCTCCGAGTTCTCGCTGGTGGTGATCCAGACCGGCGTCGCCGACCATCACATCGCGGCCGAAACGGCGAACGCAGCCTCCTTTGCCTTCGTGGTGCTGGCGGTGCTCTCGACCTTCGTGATGACCCGCAGCGACGAGATCACCCGCTGGGCGATCGGCCCCCTGAAGCGGATCGGCTTGCGTGACCTCGACCATGGCAACGGACATGCCGAGGAGGGGGACGAGGGCGGCCATGGCGAGGCCCGCCGCATCGTCATCCTCGGCTTTTTCCGTGCGGCGAGCGCGCTGTTGGCCGAGATCGAACGGCAGGCGCCGGTGCTGCTCGAGCAGATTACCGTGATCGACTTCAATCCCAATGTGTACAAGACGTTGCTGTCGCGCGGCCTGCACGTGATCTATGGCGACATCAGCAGCGCCGACACGCTGCTCCATGCCGGCGTCGGCAAGTCCGAGATGATCATTCTCAGCGTGCCGGACGCCCTTCTCAAGGGCGCCAGCAACGAGAAACTGGTCCGCCACGTCCGTACCCTCAACCCGACCGCCATGATCGTCGCCACGGCCGATCTCTTGTCGGATGTGGGCGAGCTCTACGCGGCCGGCGCCAGCTACGTCACGGTGACCCGGCTCAGCGACGCTCATGAGCTGTTTACCGTGATCGAAGCGGCCCAGGCCGGCCTGCTGGCCGACAAGCGGGCCGAGCTCGATGTCCGGCTCGGCGAGCGGCGCGAAGTGCTGCCCTGAAGGCGGCGCGGCCGCTTTCCGTCCGGGCCGTGTGCGCCTATATCCCTGGTATCTTCGGTGCAAGCCTTAGACCCGCGGGCCGGCCCGCCATCAGGCATATGCGGTTGCGTCCAGGACACTAGCGCTTGGGGCCAAGTCCGGCTAAGGCGTCCGGCTAAGCCTCCCGGCCATAACCGATAGAGATTGGGAAATGCCCGATAACGTTCAGGAAGTCTTGCAGGCCTTTGCCCGGGGTGAGCTCGTGGTCGTCACCGACGACGAGGATCGCGAGGGCGAGGGCGATCTGATCGTCGCCGCCTCGCTCTGCACCGCCGAGAAGATGGCGTTCATCATCCGCCATACCTCCGGCATCGTCTGCGCGCCCGTGACCACCGAGGACGCGCGCCGCCTCCGGCTCGATCCGATGGTGGCCCACAACGATTCCGCGCACACCACCGCATTCACGGTCTCGATCGACTACAAGCCCGACGGCGGCACCGGCATCTCGGCCGAAGAGCGCGCCTCGTGCTGCCGCGCGTTGTCCAATCCCAATGTCGGCGCCAACGATTTCGCCCGTCCCGGCCACATCTTCCCGCTGATTGCCAAGGACGGCGGCGTGCTGCTGCGCTCCGGCCATACCGAGGCTGCGGTGGACCTCTGCAAGCTCTCCGGCCTGCCGCCGGTCGGCGTCATCAGCGAACTCATGAACGACGACGGCAGCGTGATGAAGGGCGAGCAGGTCGCCCGCTTCGCGGCCCAGCACAAGCTCAAGCACGTCACCATCGCCGACATGATCGCCTATCGCCAGGTGCGCGAGAAGCTGATCGAGCGGGTCTCGACCTTCGTCACTGACAGCCCGATCGGGCCGCTTCAGGGCTATGCCTACCGCTCGCCGTTCGATTCCATCGCCCACGTCGCGTTCGTCTATAACGGCGTCGGCGACGGCAAGAACGTGCTGACGCGCTTCCACAAGCCCAACATCGTCAAGGACATCTTCACTGGCCACAAGCGCATGGCGGCGGTGCTCGAACACTTCAAGAAGTCCGGCCGTGGCGTCTTGGTTTACCTGCGCGACGGCGCCGCCGGTGTCCCCGTTGCCCCGCTGCCCGATGAGAGCGCGAGCGAGGCGGACCGCAACCGCCAGTGGCGCGAGGTCGGTGTCGGCGCGCAGATCCTGCGCGATCTCGGCGTCACCTCGATCCGCCACCTCACCTCATCGGTGCACGACTACAAGGGCCTGTCAGGCTTCGGCATCGAGATCGTCGCCAACGAGCAGCTTGAAAGCTAGCGCTGTCATCCCGGAGGGGGGCGCTGCGCATCCCCGGGGTTCACGCAGAGCCATCCATCTGTAACGCAATTGCACTTGTTGCCGCGGCGCTTTACTTTGTCGGGCAAATTTTGACGGAACCAGACGAAAGGACGTTTCATGAGCGTGCGCCCTCAGACCAAGGACAAGCCGGCTGCGGCTTCTTTCCAATGGGACGATCCGTTCCTGCTCGACGAGCAGCTCACCGAAGACGAGCGCATGGTGCGCGACACCGCGCGCGCCTATGCTCAGGACAAGCTGCTGCCGCGCGTCACCAAAGCCTATCTCGAGGAGAAGACCGACCGCGAGATCTTCAACGAGATGGGCGAGCTCGGCCTGATCGGCATTACGCTGCCTGAGGAATATGGCTGTGCCAATGCGAGCTACGTCGCCTACGGCCTGGTCGCGCGCGAGATCGAGCGGGTCGATTCCGGCTATCGCTCGATGAACTCGGTGCAGTCCTCGCTGGTGATGTACCCGATCTACGCCTATGGCGACGAGAACCAGCGCAAGAAGTACCTGCCGAAGCTCGCCAGCGGCGAGTGGGTCGGCTGCTTCGGTCTCACCGAGCCCGACGCCGGCTCCGATCCGGCCGGCATGAAGACCCGCGCCGAGAAGGTCTCGGACGGCTATCGCCTGACCGGCAGCAAGATGTGGATCTCGAACGCGCCGATCGCCGACGTGTTCGTGGTCTGGGCCAAGTCGGCCGAGCACGACAACCAGATCCGCGGCTTCGTGCTGGAAAAGGGCATGAAGGGCCTCTCCGCGCCGAAGATCGGCGGCAAGCTGTCCCTGCGCGCCTCGATCACCGGTGAGGTCGTGATGGACGGCGTCGTGGTTCCCGAGGACGCGCTGCTGCCCAACGTCTCCGGCCTCAAGGGCCCGTTCGGATGCCTCAACCGTGCCCGCTACGGCATCTCCTGGGGCGCGCTCGGCGCCGCCGAGGACTGCATGCACCGCGCCCGCCAGTACACGCTCGACCGCAAGCAGTTCGGCAAGCCGCTCGCTGCGACCCAGCTCGTGCAGAAGAAGCTGGCGGACATGGAAACCGAGATCGCACTGGGCCTCCAGGGTTCGCTTCGCGTCGGCCGTCTGATGGACGAGGGCAAGTTTGCCCCCGAGATGATCTCGATCATGAAGCGCAACAATTGCGGCAAGGCCCTCGATATCGCCCGCGTCGCGCGCGACATGCACGGCGGCAACGGCATCTCGGCCGAGTACCACGTGATGCGCCACGTCCATAACCTCGAGACCGTCAACACCTACGAGGGGACTCACGACGTCCACGCCCTGATCCTGGGACGTGCGATCACGGGCATCCAGGCGTTTTTCTAGTCGCAGCGTTCTTCGGCCGCGGCTAGTTTGCTCCGCTGTCATCGCCCGCCCTGTGCGCAATTGCGCACTAGAGCGGGCGATCCAGGTATCCCAGAGACCTCGCCTTCGCCTCAGGCGCCGCGGCGTACTGGATACCCCGCTTTCGCGGGGTATGACGGCGAGGGTTGGGGCTGCAGTGCACAGGAAGTCCCATGTCCGACAACGACGACATCCCGTTCAACCGCAACTTTCCGCTCAAAGCCGGTGTCGTCGAGGAAGTTCGTCCCGGCGTGCGGCGCCTGCTCTGTAACAATCCGAGCCCGTTTACCTTCACCGGCACGGTCAGCTACATCGTAGGCCAAGGCAACGTCGCGATCATCGATCCCGGCCCGAACGACGAGGCGCATGCAGCGGCGCTGCTCGATGCCGTCAGCGGCGAGACAGTGAGCCATATCTTCGTCACCCACACCCATCGCGACCATTCGCCGAACACCGCGCGGATCAAGCAGGCGACCGGCGCGCCTGTCTATGCCGAGGGCCCGCACCGTGCCTCGCGACCGCGCTTCGAGAGCGAGAAACACAATCCGGAGTCCGGCGCGGACCGCGATTTCGCGCCCGATATCAGGATCGCCCATGGCGACGTCGTCGAGGGTGCCGGCTGGCGTCTGGAGGCCGTGGCGACGCCCGGCCACACCGCCAATCATCTCGCCTTCGCCTGGCCCGAACGGAAATTCAACTTCGTCGGCGATCACGTGATGGGCTGGTCGACCTCGATCGTGGCGCCGCCCGACGGCTCGATGATCGACTACATGGAGTCGCTCGACCGCCTCGCCGCGCGCGAGGAGGATCTGTATTTCTCCGGCCACGGCCCGGAGATCCCGGACGGCCAGCGCTTCGTGCGCTTCCTGATCCGCCACCGCAAGGCGCGCGAGGCCTCGATCCTGCATCGCCTGGCCAAGGGCGAGGCCGATATCCCGACCATGGTGCGCGCGATCTATATCGGCATCGATCCCAGGCTGACGACGGCCGCCGGCTATTCCGTCCTGGCGCATCTGGAAGATCTGGTCGCGCGCGGAATGGTGACGACGGACGGCGATCCCGTGATCGGTGGAACGTATCGAATGGCGGGGGCCTAGCTTTTCGTCATTCCGGGCTGGATGCTGCGCATCGTCCTGGAATGACAGCGGGGCTACTTCTTCACCGTCTTCGCCGGTGCCTTCGGCGGCGCGACCGGCGTCTTCTTCACCGGTTTCAGCGCGTCGGCATCGGCGGCGGTGTTGAGATCGTCGATGAATTTTTTGACGCGCGCGGCGTTGCTGCCGAGATCACTGTCGAAATAGCGCGACGCCGAGCGGATATCGACGCGGGAATCGTCACCGTCGGGCACGACCCGGATCGAGATGTCCTCGCGGAACCCCATGATCGGCGTCCGTGCCACCGCCTCGATGCGGCCGATACGCCGCGGCGGCTGCGGCTCGCGCTCGTCGATGACGAGCCATTTGCGCTTGATGACGAGCTGGCGCGCGATCGCATAGGCCCGATCGACTGGGATCTCCAGCTCGATCGGCTCGATGTCCGGGTAGAACTGGCGCTGCTGCTCGGCCGAATAGAGGCCGGCATAGACCGCGGTGTTGGTGCCATCGCCGGTGCGCAGATGCGCGAGCGCGTCGAAGCGCGGCGGGTCGATCGGGTTGGTGGTGATGTCGTAGATCGGCGGCAGCTTGCGGTATTGCAGGGCGAGATAAGCGGGATAAGCGAGGATCGCGCCGTTGATGAGGAAGGCGAGCAGGATGCGCCCCATGCCGCGCGAGCCGTTCTGCCAGATCGCGGCAAAGCCCGCGAGCCCAAACAGGATCGAGAGGCCGGCGATCGCGAGCCCGCCGAAGAACGTCATCAGCGCCGGCTTCATCTCCAGGAAGTCGAAGCGGACGATGATGATCGAGACCACCACCGCCACCACCGCGAACACGGCCAGATTGCGCGCCCAGCTCGCGAGGCTGGACACGGGCTCCGACTGATAGGGAGCGGAAAACCTGCGGGCCATCGGGTGAAGCTCTGCCGGAGTTTGGGCGATGTCGGCCGATTTGGCGCGACGATGGGCCGTTGAGACCACGGCCCGGGGGCAAATTCAAGGGTTCCGCATGCGCCCCGACCGTCATGTCCGGGCATAGCCGTCCGAAGGACGGCGTCGCTTCCGCTCGCCTATGCCTGGGCATCCACGTTCTCCGTGCCGCGGGGCAAGGCGTGGATGACCGGGACAAGCCCGGCCATGACGTGGAGGCTTCAATGCGTCGAGCGCTCACGCCCTCCAGGGGAGGGCGGTACCGAGGGTTACGCCGCCGCGTTCGGGAAGCGGTAATCCTTGAACTGGTCGCGCAGTGCGGTCTTCAGGATCTTGCCGGTCGCGGTGTGCGGAATGCCCTCGACGAAGGCGACGTCGTCAGGCATCCACCATTTGGCGATCTTGCCGTCCATGAACTTCAGGATGTCCTCGCGGCTGGCCTGCTGGCCCTGCTTGAGCTGCACGATCAGCAGCGGCCGCTCGTCCCATTTGGGATGATAGATGCCGATCACGGCGGCCTCTGCCACGGCGGGATGGCCGACCGCGAGGTTTTCGAGGTCGATCGAGGAGATCCACTCGCCGCCGGACTTGATCACGTCCTTGGAGCGGTCGGTGATCCGCATGTAGCCGGCCTCGTCGATGGTCGCGACGTCACCGGTGTCGAAGAAGCCCTCCTCGTCGAGGATGTTGCTGTCGACGCGGTAATAGGCCTTGGCAACGGCGGGGCCGGAGACCTTGAGACGACCGAAGGTCTTGCCGTCCCAGGGCAGCTCCTTGCCGGCGTCGTCGGTGATCTTCATCTCCACCGCAAAGGGCGCATAGCCCTGCATCTGCAGCACGTCGAGCCGCGCCTCACCGGTCGCATTCTGGAACGGCGGCTTCAGCGCCGCGACGCTGCCGATCGGGCTCATCTCGGTCATGCCCCAGGCGTGGCGCACGTTCGAGCCCATGTCGAGGAAGGCCTTGATCATCGAGCGCGGCATCGCCGAGCCGCCGCAGATCACCATCTTCAGGTCGGGCAGCTTCAGATTGTTGGCGGCCATGTGCTGCAGCAGCATCAGCCACACCGTGGGCACGCCGGCCGTGTGCGTCACCTTCTCGGTCGAGAGTAGCTCGTAGACGGAGGCGCCGTCGAGCTTGGCGCCCGGCATGACCAGCTTGGTGCCCTGCGAGGGAGCCGAGAAGGCGATGCCCCAGCTATTGGCATGGAACAGCGGCACCACCGGCAGCATCGTCTCGGACGCGCTGGTGCCGAGCGCATCGACATTGTTTGCCATCAGCGCGTGCAGCACGTTGGAGCGATGCGAATACAGAACACCCTTCGGATCGCCCGTTGTGCCGGATGTGTAGCACATCGCGGCGGCCGTGTTCTCGTCAAAGTCCTTCCATTCGAACTTGCCGTCGGCCTCCGCGATCCAGTCCTCGTAGGCGACCACATTCTTCAGCGTGGTCTCAGGCAAATGCGCCTTGTCGGTGAGCACGACGTAGCGCTCCACGCTTGGCAGCTTGTCGGCGATCTTCTCCAGGACCGGAACGAAGGTGAGGTCGGTCATCACGATGCGGTCCTGCGCATGGTTGATGATCCAGGCGATCTGCTCGGGGAAAAGGCGGGGATTGACGGTATGGCAGATGGCGCCGATCCCCATGATGCCGTACCAGACCTCGAGATGGCGCCAGGTGTTCCAGGCGATCGTTGCGACACGGTCGCCGAGCTTGATGCCGTCTCGCTCCAGCACCTGCGAGACCTTGAGCGCCCGCTTGTGGATTTCGCCGTAGGTGGTGCGATGGATCGGTCCCTCGACCGATCGCGTAACGACCTCCTGCTTGCCATGAATCTTGGCGGCGTGTTCGATGATCCGGTGGCAGAGCAGGGGCCAATCTTGCATCAAACCAAGCATTCAGACATTCCTCCGAGGTGGGCTGGACTTTTTATAGCTCTCAGCGCTGGGCCAAAGAATTGTCATGAGTTTTAGCCTGCCGGACTTTCGCCGCAAATGGTCTTGTCGCGGCTATATGTCCGTGGGCGCGGCAATGGTTACCGCTGCGCTCGGGCTGTCGCTTGTACTGGCGGAGCGGGCAGAAGCGCGAAAATATGCTGCGCCGCTGGATATCTTTGGCCTCGGGACGCCACGGCCACGTGCGAAGGTGCACTCCGCCAGGATACCGCTACCAAAGCCTCGCCCGGAGGAGGCCCCCCAAGCAACGGACGAGGCCGCGCCGGAGGCAGAGGGGAAGCCTTCCGCAGACAAGCCCGGTGCCAACAAGCCCGCCGAGCCCGCGCCGCCGCCCGAGAAGCAGCTCTCGGCCTGCCGGTTGGCGCTGACCGAGGAGATCGCAGTCGCGCCGTCCATTCCCGATATCCGCGGCCCCGGCGCCTGCGGCGGCGAGGATCTGGTGCGGCTGGAGGCGATCGTGCTGCCGGACAAGCGCAAGGTGGCGGTCAAGCCGGCGGCGATCCTCCGCTGCACCATGGCCTCCGCGATCGCCGATTGGGTGCGCAAGGACATGGTGCCGCTGGCGGCGAGCCTCGGCTCGACCATCAGCGACCTCGACAATTTCGACAGCTTCGAATGCCGAGGCCGTAACCGCATCGCCGGCGCGCTGCTGTCCGAGCACGGCAAGGCCAACGCGCTCGACGTCCGCGCCATCAAGCTCGCCAACGGGCGGTCGATCGGCCTGACCGACCGCAGCATGCCGCGCGATGTGCGCGAGCGCGTGCTGCATTCGGTCTGCGCGCGCTTTTCCACCGTGCTCGGTCCGGGCTCGGACTGGTATCACGAGGACCACATCCATCTCGACCTCGCGCAGCGGCGCAATGACTACCGGATTTGTCAGTGGAACGTCTGGGATCCCCTGCCGCAGGTCGCCCCGTTGCTGCCGGCGGAACGGCCCGAGGAGGCGCCGCCGCGCGAGGTCGCGGCCAGGCCTGAGGCCAAGGATGGAGCCAAGGATGGCGCTAAGGATGGAGTTGATGACGAGGCGGCGCAGAAATCCCCTGCGGCTGCGGACAAGTTGGCCGCCGATGGCAGCAAAGCCGGGCCGCACAAGCCGGCAACAAAAAAGCGCCGGTAAAACCGGCGCTTTTGAATGTCCGAGAGCAGGAAGCGATCAGTAGCTGCCCGCCTGGCCCGTCTGGCTGCCGCCGAGCGCGAGGCGCGAATTGTAGGGCGAGTCGCCGTGCTTCGGCTCGAGCACCACGACAATGGTGCCGACCTTGACGCGGTTGTAGAGGTCGATGGCATCCTCGTTGGTCAGGCGGATGCAGCCCGACGAGATCGAGGCGCCGATATATTCCGGCTGGTTGGTGCCGTGAATGCGGAACAGCGTGTCCTTGCCGCCGGAGTAGAGATACATCGCGCGGGAGCCCATCGGATTGTCCGGACCCGGTGCAACGTAGGTCGGCACGCCCAGTCGCGAAATCTCGCCCGGGGTCGGATGCCAGGCCGGCCACTCGGTCATGCTGCCAACCTTGGCAATGCCCGACCAGGCCATGGCTTCTTCGCCGACGGTGATGCCGTAGCGGATCGCCTTGCCGCCATCCAACACCCAGTAGAGGTAGTGGTTGTCGGAATCGACCACGATCGAGCCCGGCGATTCCTTGCGGTGGTAATCGACGATGGCGCGGCGGAACGGCTCGGCGACCGGGGTGTTCTCGTACCGGACCTTGGCGAGGAGTTCCTTGTCCTTCGGCTTGAAGGCCTTGGTGTCGGTCGCTTCAAAATGTGTGGCCTGCATGCAGCCCGACAGCATCAGGCCAGCGGCCAAAATACCCAGCATAACTTTCAGCGACGACATGTTTTGGTTCCAATCGACAACAACAAGCTTTCGCGGGGCTTGAGACGCGCCCAAACCACGACTCCGTTGGGCCCTATTATCGTTGAAATCTGCCACAATTCCAGCGTTACGGACCTTTTCCCGCGCTGCAAGAGCCGAGCTGTGGCTTTTTTGCCGCAAGTTTTGCACTCCTGCGCTGGTTTTTGGGCAAAGGACGCCCGACTGTCGATTCCGTGCCACGGTTGGGCCACGGCGCCGCCACAAATGCAAACGCCCCGTTAATGTGCTTGTCATCTTGAACTTGTCAGAATCGCGCTAAGGGCTGTCAGTCTGTCGCAGGCCCCTGCTGGAGTTGTGCATGTTTTCTGTGTTCGTTCCCTCCGACTCCTCCCTCAAGAAAGCGGTCGTCGAGGACCTCGCGGCGGTTCCCGAGCACGCCGTGTGGATCGACCTGGTCAACCCGACCGCGGCTGAGGACAAGGCGGTGGAGCGGCTCTCGGGCATTGCGATCCCGACCCGGGAGGACATGCAGGAGATCGAGATCTCCAGCCGGCTCTATATCGAGAACAGCGCGCGCTACATGACGGCGACGCTGATGTGCCAGTCCGACACCGATATGCCCAGGACCACGGCTGTGACCTTCATTCTCGGCGACCATCGCCTGGTGACGGTGCGCTACGACCAGCCCAAGCCGTTTGCGCTGGTCGAGGCCAAGCTGGCCCGGTTCTGCGCGCCCGCGATCACCGGCGAAATGGTGCTGATGGAACTGCTGGACGCCGTGATCGACCGCTGCGCCGACATCCTGGAGCGCTGCGGCGCCGAGATCGACCAGGTCTCGCACGACATCTTCGAGCCCGAGAGCGAGCGCCACGGCCACGCCAAGCAATATTCCCAGATCCTGATCTCGATCGGCCGCAAGGGCGATCTGACCTCGAAGGTTCGCGAAAGCCTGGTGTCGATCGGCCGCGTCGTCACCTTCCTCTCCGCGGTGGTGGAGGGCGTGAAATGGTCGAAGGACATGCGCGAGCAGCTCAAGACCATGCAGCGCGACGTCGCCTCGCTGACCGACCACGCCTCTTATCTCTCCAGCAAGATCACCTTCGTGCTCGACGCCATGCTCGGCGTCGTCAATCTCGAGCAGAACAACATCATCAAGCTGTTTTCGGTCATGGCCGTTGTCCTGATGCCGCCGACGCTGATCGCCTCGATCTACGGCATGAATTTCAAGGCGATGCCGGAACTCGAATGGGTCCACGGCTATCCGATGGCGCTGGTGATGATGCTCGCCGCCGCGATCGTCCCGTACTGGCTCTTCAAGTGGAAGAAGTGGCTTTGATACCTACCGAGACCTTACGCCGTTCAACGAGACACGGTGGTTGGTGTCGCAGAATAGAGCGGGATTGAGGCCACGCGGTGATGTGTGCCCGCCGCCCCAATTCCTCCGGTAAAATTTGAGCAGTGGGCTGAACGTTTGCGCGAAACTTGTCTGCGATAAGCAGCATGTTAGCCGCGAGGAACAGCCATGGTTGAAAAACACATAACGTCGCCCCGCAACGTCATCGATCTGGCGAATTATCGTCAGGTCCTGGCGAGCGGCAAGGCGTCGTCGATGTCGGCACGCATGTGCCGGCACTGTGGTGCTCCGCTGCTCGACGGTGAGAACGACGACGACTGCTCGACTGCGTTCAGCACGGCCGCTCCGCGGCTGCGCGATCGGTCGCGTCGGATTCGAGTCGATTGAGGAACGGAAGGGTAAAGGCGATCCAGGTCCTGCGGCGGCGTTGTCTGGATCGCCTTGCTTCCCGCCCTTCGCGCGGGAAAATCATCTAGCGCTTCACGATCTGGGCCGTCGAGACGACGGTCTCGGCGATGGCGCCGTCGCGACTGAAGGCAGCGAGATGCTGCCCGACATCGCGCAGCATCTCGTCGGCATTTTCGCCAAGCGCGTCCGGCGATGACGACGAGTAGGTGAGCGTGCGTTCCGCCAGATCGTGCAGGCCGACCAGATGGCTGGTCTCGATTGAGACGAGTTCAGCGGGCTGAAACGAACTATCGCGAAAGTATGCCGGGAGGTCGCGGTGAGTCCGCGTGCCCCGACCGGCCTCCTCCCACAGCTTGGCCGGTGACCATCGGCGGCGCGCTTCATTGTAGCCGTCAAGCCACGGGTTGCGGCCGTCGGTGGCCGAGAATGAGGCGCAGATGGCAATTGCGCCGTCGTGCGCGACCAGCCGGTCGAGCAGTGCAAGCGTCAGGTCGCGATCCATCCAATGCAGGGCGCGCCCGATCGTCACGACATCGAAGCTGCCGATGTCGGAAGCAAGCGTTTCGGCCTTGCCTTCGATCAGCGTGATATCGCGCCCTGCGCCCGCTGCGGCGCGTCGTGCCGCCTCGATCATCTCGGGCTCGGGATCGACGCCGACAACGCGGCCGACATAGGGGCCGAAGCCGAGCGCCAGGAGTCCGGGTCCGGTGCCGAGGTCTATCAGGCTGCTCTGTTTGGTGAGACCAAGCTTGTGCGCGACGCTGCGAAAGAATTCGCTCGGGTAGGGCGGCCGCAAATGCTCGTAGAGTGACGCAGTGCTCGCGAACCGGCCCATGCTTCGCCCGCCTGGCCTTACACGTGCTGGCCGCCGTTGATGTGGATCTCGGCGCCGTTGACGTAGGAACTGGTGTCCGTGCACAGCACGTAGATGATCTTGGCGACCTCGTCCGGCGTGCCGAGCCGGTGCATCGGGATCTGCTGGTCGACGATCTTCTCGGTGCCCGGCGACAGGATCGAGGTGTCGATCTCGCCCGGCGCGATCGCGTTGACGCGGACGCCGACGCGGCCGAAATCGGAGGCCATTTCGCGCGTCAGGGATGCAAGCGCGGCTTTCGATGTGGCATAGGCGGCGCCCGCAAACGGATGCACGCGCGAGCCCGCGATCGAGGTGACGTTCACGACCGAGCCCCTGGCCGCCTTCAACTCCTCGATCAATCCCCGCGCGATCATGATCGGCGCGAAGAAATTGACGTGGAAGACGTGCGTCCAGGTGTCGAGGTCGGTGTCGACCGAGCCAAGCCGCGAGCCGCCCGGACCCTTCGGCGAGATCGCGGCATTGTTGACGAGCGCATGCAGCATGCCGCCTTCGAGCCGGTTGCGGATGTCGGTGATCGCGCGCGCGGTGTCGTGGGGGTTGCCGAGGTCGACCTGGATGTGATCCTCGGGCCCGGCGTCCCACGGACAGTCCTCGGGGAAGGGATGCCGCGAGCAGGTGATGACGCGCCAGCCCGCCGACGAGAAGCGGATCACGGTGGCGTGGCCGATGCCGCGGCTCGCTCCGGTCAGGAGCAGCGTGCGGCGCGGCGCATTGGACGAATGCGGCATGGACATCTTTCAGGTCGGCCTAAGCTCAGGGATACATCCGCGTCTTGGACCATGGCTGGCCGGCCGCGTCACGGCGAAATTCGATACGGTCGTGCAGGCGGAACGGGCGGTCGTGCCAGAACTCGATACGCGAGGGCGCGATGCGCCAGCCGCTCCAGCCCGGCGGCCGCGGCACCTCGCCGATGATGTGCTTGGCTGCGACTTTGGCGATGGCTTGTTCGAAGGCGAAGCGGCTTTCCAGTGCCTCGGACTGCTTGCTCGCCCAGGCGCCGATCTGCGCCTGCTTGGGGCGGGTGGCGAAGTAGGCATCGGCCTCGGCGTCGGTCACCGGCGTCACGTTGCCGCGGATGCGGACCTGACGGCGCAGCGACTTCCAGTGAAAAAGTAACGCCGCCTTAGGATTTGCGGCGAGTTCGCGGCCCTTCTGGCTCGCGATGTGGCTGTAGAAGACGAAACCGTCGGTGTCGAAGCCCTTCATCAGCACCATGCGCACGTCTGGCAGCCCGTCGGGATCGACGGTTGCGAGCGCCATGGCGTTCGGATCGTTCGGCTCGCTCTTGATCGCCTCGTTCAGCCAGGCCTCGAACAGCGCAACTGGCTCGTCGGCGGCGGTGAAATCACCGGATGTTAAGGGTGTCTGGTGTTTCATCGAGGTCGTGTCGGTCATGTCCGGAGTCCGAATTGCGTCCCGCGGCCCAAAACGCGTTGTTGTCCGCTACCGCCCTATATAGGGCATGGGGACGCGTTGGCCTATCGGCGATCCGGCCGTCCGGCTTTGTCATGACAATGATTCTGATCGGGCTCGGCTCCGGCGGCTGCAGCTTTTCCCGCAACGACACCAGCGCCTATGCCAAGGCCGACGACCGCGACCTGACCGGCTCGATCGCGCGGCCGGCAAAGGACGCCCCGCCGACCGACACCGATCTCGCCTTCGCCCGTAACGCCGCCTCCGACGTGCTGAGCAAGGGCGACAAGGATTCCAGCCAGCACTGGGAGAATCCGGAAACCGGAGCGCGTGGCTCGGTGACGCCGATCGCGCAGTCCTACGCCGCCGAGGACGGCCGCAAGTGCCGGGACTTCCTGGCGAGCTACGTCAATGGCAGCACCGAAAGCTGGCTCCAGGGCGCCGGCTGCCAAAGCAGCCGTGGCCGTTGGGAGATTCATACGCTAAAGCCGTGGCGGAGCTAGGAATCGGCTCTGCGGCTAGTTGCAAAAATGCCACTCGCCTCCCACATGACCAGCAGATGGGGCGGGGAGCCCTTTGAACAATTCGATTTCTTGAAGGAGACGTGACGGATGCGCGACCCCTATGAGGTCTTGGGGGTGCCGCGGAGCGCCAACGCTGCCGCGATCAAGAGCGCCTATCGCAAGCTTGCCAAGAAGCACCATCCCGACAGCAACAAGGATGACCCCAAGGCCGCCGAGCGCTTCTCCGAGATCAATTCGGCGAACGAGATCATCGGCGACGAGGACAAGCGCAAGCAGTTCGACCGCGGCGAGATCGACGCCGACGGCAAGCCGCGCTTCCAGGGTTTTCCGGGCGGCGGCGGGCCGCGCGGCCGTGCGGGTCCCGGCGGGTTCGAAAGTTATACGTTCCGCAGTGGCGGCGCGGGCCCTGGCCAGGGCGGCGGCGCGTTCGAGGACATCCTCAACAGCATGTTCGGCGGGGCGCGTGGTGCGCGGCCCGGGGCCGGCGGCGCCGGGCAGTTCGAATTCGACACCGGCGGGATCGGCCTCGATCTCGACGTCAATGTCGCCATGTCCGTCTCGCTGGAAGAATCGGTCAAGGGTGGCGAGAAGCGCGTCCGGCTGCCGACGGGCAAGGAGCTCAACGTCAAGATTCCGGCCGGCGTCACCGAGGGCCAGCAGATCCGGTTGCGGGGGCAGGGCGAGAGCGCTCAGGGCCATCCGCCGGGCGATCTCCTGATCACGATCAGCATCGCGCCGCACCCGTTCTTCAAGATCGAGGGTGCCGACCTCAGGATCGACCTGCCGGTCACGCTCTACGAGGCGGTGCTCGGCGGCAAGGTCCGCGTGCCGACCCTCGGCAATGCCGTGGAACTGTCGGTCCCGAAAAACACCTCCAGCGGCCGGACTTTCCGCCTCAAGGGTAAGGGATTGCCAAAAACTGGCGGAACCGGGGATCTCTTCGTCACCATCAGGATTATGCTACCGGACGGGAACGACGCCGAGCTTGAGGCATTGATGGAGAAGTGGCGGGACCAACACCCCTACAATCCACGTAGCGGGCTTGGCTAAAGCATGATCCGGACCGGAGGGCCGCGTGAGCGCGAGGCGTTCATGAGGCGTTCAGCCGCTTTCCGAAAAGATCATGCGCAGAGAAAATTGCTGAAGCGCGAGCCATCGCGCTTTAGGGCGAAGTCGCAACTGAAGGGGGTTCTCCCAACGGTCCAGAGCATCTCTCGACAGATGATGCTCGTCATATGCCTAAGGCGTGAGAGCGCCTCTCGGCCCATGTGGTTCGACGTGTCGGCTGCCCGGCGGGGCAGTCGATAATAGGTGCGGCCTCGAGAGGGGGACCAGCGCGGTACCAAAAACCCCAATCGAGGCCGCCCGCGTCGATCGGCGGATCGAACGCTACTCATTTTCTCGTGAGCATCCGGTGCGATAATGAGACGCACCCATGTCTTGATTCCAAATTTTCAATGTCGGAATCGAGGCACCGCCTTCAAGCGGTTGCTCAGGTACCGTTTTTCTCGGCTTGGTCGTAGACCGCCTGCGCGACCTTGGTCAGGCGATCGCGATCGCTGCCGCCGCTGACGACGTAGCCGACGCCGCGCTCGGCCCAGAACAGCGCGCCGTCCTTGTCGGCTTTGGCGTAGCGCATCTGAGTCGCGCCGGTCTCGGTCTTGGCGGTGTAGATCGTGTACCGCTCGCCCGAGGCGCCCTCATACATCAGGAACGACGCCGGACCGTTCGGCCCCGGCAAGAGCCGGCCGCCGACGAGCTTCAACCCGCTCGCCTCCAGGTTCGGCGCGAACACGGTCCAGCCGCAGCGCCTGGTCAGCCAGGCCTGGAGATGGTCGCGCTCGTTGCCGCCGACCTCGACCGGGTGGCGAACCTCGACGACATAGAGGCGGTGGGCGTCGAGCGCGTCCGCCGTAAAGCTTTGGAAGGTCGAGGGGGCGTTGGCGGCGCCATGCGCTACCCAGCCGGCGGTGCCGCCGGCCACGAAGGCGACCAGCACAGCCGCCGCGGCGGCATAGAACCATTGTCGGGGACGGCGCTCCAGCCGCTCGAGCTCCAGCCGCTCGAGCTCCAGCCGGGCCGGCACCGGCTCCTGGACGACAGAGTCGTAACGCGCGTGCAGCATCTCGGCCATGGCGCGCCAGGACTGCACGCGTCCGGCATCGTCAGGGTGTGCGGCAAGCCAGGCCTCGACGTCGGCGCGGCGCTCGGCCGGCAGCTCGCCGTCGACATAGGCGTGCAGCTCGTCTTCGGTAATGGGAATATTATGGTCGTTCATATCGATCGTCTCTGGCTCTGCGGCCCAAAATGTCTTTCGCTGTCCAACTGCGCTGCTTCCCGCTCCATGCAGGCGAAGCGACCTGCGCGATGTATCAACACTGCCATCACTTCACCCGCTTGAGCGCCGGGCGCTCACCTTCCAGCGAGGCCTTGACGTGGGCTCTCGCCCGCGCCAGGCGCGACATCACGGTGCCGATCGGCACGCCCTGGATGTCGGCGACCTCGCGGTAGCTCATGCCCTCCAGCATCACCAGCAGAAGCACCGAGCGCTGCTCCTCGACCAGCGTCGCCAGCGCCTTCTCGATGTCGCGCCCTTCGGCCTCGGTCCCGCTGGCATCCGGATTGTTCTCCGTCAGCTGCGTGAATTGCGGGCGTCTTGCCAGCGAGCGCCGCCGGTTCTTGTTGAGGTTGGTCAGGATCGTATAGAGCCAGCTCCTGACATCGCCTCCGAGGAACAGGCGCTCCGAACGCAGCGCCCGCACCAGCGTATCCTGCACCAGGTCGTCGGCCGCATCCGCGTCGCGCGTGAGCGCGCGGGCGTAGCGGCGCAACGCCGGGATCATGGCTTCCACACTCTGGCGAAACGCACTCATGCCGTCTTGACGTCCTGGTGTCCGGCGCGAGCGCCTCAAGCATCATAACACCCGAACGGAACGGCTATTCCGGCGCTCGAAACAGCGTTAACGCCGCGTATTAGGACTGTACCGCGAAGGAGGGCTGGTGTACCTCCAGACCTCAACGAGAGCTCGACGGGACGCTCAAAAATGTCGCAGGATTCAGGTCTGATGCAAGGACTGATGCAAGGCAAGCGCGGGGTGATCCTCGGCCTTGCCAACAACCGCTCGATCGCCTGGGGCATCGCCAAGGCATGCCACGCGGCCGGCGCCGAGCTCGCCTTCACCTATCAGGGCGATGCGCTCAAGAAGCGCGTCGAGCCGCTCGCCGCCGAGATCGGCGGCCTCGTGCTCGGCCATTGCGACGTCACCGATGCCGCGACCATCGACGCCGCCTTCGCAGTGCTGAAGGAGAAGTGGGGCAAGATCGACTTCCTGGTGCATGCGATCGCCTACGGTGAGCAGCTCGACGGCCGCTACGTCGACACCACGCCGGAGAATTTCTCCAAGTCGATGCTGATCTCCTGCTATTCGTTCACCGCCGTGGCACAGCGCGCCGAGAAGCTGATGACCGATGGCGGCTCGCTCATCACGCTCAGCTATTACGGCGCCGAGAAGTGGATGCCGCACTACAACGTGATGGGCGTGGCGAAGGCTGCGTTGGAGGCCAGCGTGCGCTATCTCGCGGCCGATCTCGGCGAGAAGAACATCCGCGTCAACGCGATCTCGGCCGGCCCGATCAAGACGCTCGCGGCATCCGGCATCGGCGACTTCCGCTATATCCTGAAGTGGAACGAGAACAACGCGCCGATGCGGCGCAACGTCTCGATCGAAGACGTCGGCGGCAGCGCGCTGTATTTCCTCTCCGATCTCGCGCGCGGCGTCACCGGCGAGGTGCATCACGTCGATTCCGGCTATCACGTGCTCGGCATGAAGCGCCCGGACGCGCCGGACATCTCGTTCGGCGGCAAGGACTAGTACCCACTTTTCTTGGAACGTGAGTCGTGATTCAAGGTCGGGATGATACCCGAAGCAAGAGAAGTCCACCTTTCGAGGAAAGATCGCAAGGTGCTTGAGGCGTGCTG